>CAISRK010000401.1 GCA_903887815.1 uncultured Bacteroidales bacterium
CCTGATCTCAACAATCATGTGCTTGTAAGAAAAAGCCATTCGGAATATCCTGCTACTGAGAATAAACCAGCCATCGTCCATAATGACCTCATGGTTGTGTATGCCGATTATACAGGAAATCCGTCGAAAGCCATCTATTTTGATAACGAAGGTCATACCATAAACTACGCTGTAACATACGCCGAAAATCAGGTGATCCTGCTGAGTGAGAAAATACAGGGAGTCCCTTTGTTTCGCCTTACATACAGCCTGCTGGATGACAATAAAGTGAATACAAAGTTCGAAATGTCGCAGGATAGTGAAAATTTCTTTACCTATATCGAAGGGAAAAGCACAAGAATAAAATAATTTCCTTGTTCAAATTTAATAATTCTAAATTGGACAAAAAATATTTTTCTGAAACGCCATGAATAAAGATTCATACACACAGTAATAGAATTACTGCTATTTTCATTCTCAGATCCCTATGCAACCGTATATAAAAAAACTAGTACTTCATTTCAGCCTGCTGACTGCCCTGGCATTCATTCACAGTCAGAATAATTATGCACAGTCCGATTACAACCAACAATGGCCCGGCTTCCGGGGCCCTTGGGCATGTGGTTTTATTCCCGGTTCAAAAACTGCAGTAACCTGGAGCCTTGGCAATTATGTAAGTGTAAATGTTAGCTGGAAAACAGCTATACCCGGGCTGGGCCACTCATGCCCGGTAATATGGGACGATAAGCTTTTTGTTACAACTGCAGCCAGCGGCAAAAAAGACGAATCGCTAAAAGTTGGTCTTTACGGCGACATCGATATGGCCGATGACAGTGCAATACTTGAATTTAAAGTGTACTGCCTGGATAAAAATACCGGGGTTATACTATGGAAACAAACGGCGAAGAAAGCTATCCCTAAATCGAAACGGCATACAAAATCGTCGCAGGCTAACTGCACACCGGCAACCGACGGAACTCACCTGGTCGTTCTTTTCGGTTCCGAGGGATTGTACTGTTACGATCTGCAAGGAAACCTACAGTGGAGCAAGGATCTGGGCATTATGAATCCAGGCCCTTACAACGAATCCAATGTGGAATGGGGACAGGGCAGTTCACCGGTCATTTTTGGCAATAAAATAATTATACAATGCGATAAGTCGGTTGATTCGTACCTGACGGCATTTGATATAAACGACGGTCATGAAATCTGGCGCACCGCCCGCGATGAAGTTTCCACCTGGGGAACCCCTGCTGTATATGCAAGCGAAGGAAAATCACAGGTCATTGTTAACGGGTATAAACATATGGGCGGGTATGAAATGGAAACCGGTAAGGAAATCTGGAAAATGCATGGCGGCGGTGACGCCCCTGCCCCTACGCCGGTAATTGCACACAACCTTATTTATATCAACAATGCACACGGGAAGGTGTCGCCGATCTATGTTGTAAAGCCTGGTGCAACCGGTGATATATCGCTTGAATCCGACAGCAGCAACAGGAAATATTTCGCATGGTTTATAAAGCGGGGCGGCGCCTACATGCAAACCCCTTTAATCTATGGCGATTACCTGTATAACCTGCAGGTAAACGGGCAGCTGACCTGTTTCAACGCACTTACCGGAGAAGTTAAATACAAGCAGAACCTTAATGAGGCATTCACTGCTTCAGGTGTGGCGGCCGACGGCAAGGTTTACTTTACCTCCGAAGAGGGAAATGTGTATGTAATCCAGGCAGGCCCCGAATATAAACTCCTTTCAGAAAACAGCATGAATGATGTGTGCATGGCTACTCCTGCAATTTCGGGGAATACACTGTTTTTCAGGACACAACATTTTGTGGTTGCTGTTGAATCAAAGGAGTGAGTATCGCGAACAATATGCGGTTATTTAATAATCGAAATCCGCTTTGCCACAACCTCATTCCCTTTCCCGTTAAAAGCTTTCAGGAAGTATATACCCGGTGCCAGGTTTTCAAGGTTAACGGATGTTGAAAACGGTAACACAGCAACCTGTATGCCCAGCAGGTTGAAAACACGCAATTCAGCTATTTTTGAGCCTGTGCGGATTGTATAATTGCCATTCCCTGGATTCGGAAATACATTAAAACTTTTATCACCTGTTTTATCATCATCAATACCAGCCCCGCCATCGCCTATATGAATCCAGTTCAGGTTAAAGCCATCGCTCAAGGCTTGTAAACGGAGTGTATGCAAACCCGGTGTAAGGTTTATCTTATTAATGGCTGTTTCCCAGTTCTGCCAGCCATTCGTATTGGGGAAAATCTGTAAAAATATTAAAGAACCATCTATCATTACATTTATGCCTGCTGCTTTTGTAGATGCAAACCTGAAGCGGAAATCATAATTGGCGCTTGCCGCAACATTTATTTTATATTCGAGCCAGTCGCCGGTTTCGATGTACCCAACGTTGGCAAAGCCCGATATATCAGAAGTCTTTTGCAGCAGTATGCCGCTCATCGAATTATAATTTTCACACTGGATTGTACCGGGGACCTGGGCAATCAGGCCGGCATTGTGCACCGGCATTTGTTTGTAAACATCTCCAAGCGCCGTTAGCTGTCCGTTAGCACCAAGTATATCTATAAAGGGATATGTATTTATCCCGCTTCCGCGAC
>CAISRK010000402.1 GCA_903887815.1 uncultured Bacteroidales bacterium
CCCTGAGCAGAGTCGAAGGGTGCGATTTCGAAATTATTGTTTGAACGAAATAGACTCTTTATGGATAACAGGAAAACTTATTCCGAATCTACTTTTGCCAGTTTCATAATATTCTCTGGGCAAACAGGTTCGCCAGCGAAGAAATCGCGGCTCTTGCCCTGGGTAATGGCCCACCTGTCGAGCCAAGAAATTCCACCGTTTTTATAGTAATGGTCGGCAGTCTGGTACGCTTTATCCTCAAGTGCTGTGACTAAATTTACAAATGAATAGCCGTTTCGCACAATCATCGCAAGTAGTTCATCCATATAATCGCTGTTAAGCGAATTGGCATGGATAAGCAGGATCTGCCGGATGTTGCGGCCAAAAAGTTTTTCCGATTGTCCTTCGTAATACCTCAGCTTCAACTCCATATAATTTATATATTGCTCACCTGTGGCGGCAGCCAGGGCTTCATCATGAGTTTTCAAAACGCTGTCGTAGGCGGCTGCAAAAATCCATTCTGCGTTATCGATTGTAACAGGGGCTTCAATATAGTTCTTCGATTTTAGGTATGCTGCCAGCGAATCGGCTTTGGCTTTGCTGTTTCCCCGATGGAGGTATGGATACCTGAAGTAAACCAATATTTTTTTATTCTCTTTCAGTATCTTGTTCAGCAAAGGTTCATTCTTCTCAATATCATTTACAAACTGGCTGTAGCTAACACGATTGTAATCGGGATGCGAAAAAGTATGATTTCCCAGGTCGAAACCTTTTATCAGCCACAAGCGCAAAAGGTTAAAACGGGTCGAGTCCAGATTGCCATCAATGTATGCTTTTGATAGGTTTACAAACCCTGTTGCAGGAGCGTGTTGTTTCTCAAGTGCAGTAAGCAGGTTAACAGTACGGCCAATCAACACCCTGTTTGTCATGGACCCGATCTTCACAAATGGCAGGTCATCGATAGTTATGGCGACCATTTTCCCCTGTGCGAAAACAACGGAAGTGAATAGAATACAAACGAGTATAATGCTGATCCTCGACATAATTTCAAACTTTATCCTGTTTATTTATCATCTGCAAAGTTCAGAAATAAAACCGCAGCCGTACGAAACATTTTGGGTATCCTGTAACCTTCATTTTTTTTAGTACCTTTACATATATCATTCATTAATGAATGGTGCGCATAGACCGACTTTAATAATTTGAATATTTTGTTTAACAACCCAATACACCCGTTTTATGAAAATCCACCTGCCAACATGTTTAATAATCGTCCTGTTTTGCGGTGTTTTCGTTAATTCTGCAAAATCGCAGATGGTTCGCGAGATCAAAAAAATAGAACTTTCACCTGAATCGAAAGCAATCGGCTTTATTTCGCTGGAAGCGGTCAAGCAAGGCAAGTTTAAAGGAAATGTCCAGGGCGGGCAAAAATCGGAAATCGTCGATTTCAGATATTCCCTTTCACAGCCCTACGATCAGGTATCAGGCCAGGCCACCGGTAAAATCAACCACGGATCATTGATTGTTACCATGAAAAACGGTCCGTCAACTCCGCAGGTACTGCAGGCACTCGCTACAAACGAGGGATTCAAATCGGTATTTATTGAATTCAACAGGACTCAGCCCGACGGCACCAGCTTTATCTATTATACCGTTAAACTGGTAAATGCCCGTATCACCCGGGTGAATCAGTCGGCATATCGTGATGAACAGGCCGCAAACCAGGGCGGACTTCCGTTTGATGAAATTTCGTTCGTGTTTCAGAAGATTGAAATAGAGCAGAAAGACGGCAATACCATGACAGTTATTGATGCCGGCAATTTCTAGCCGAAAATATTTTTCCGGGTTTTAAAGTAATTTTATCTTTCGTTCGTCTACCTGAGTATATGGACGAATTAATTGCATTACCGATGGAGCAGCGACAGCAAAGTATTGTATATGCTGTTCAGAATTATGGGAAGCGTTTGTTCAGTTTTATACGCAGCCGCGTAAAAAACGACGAAGATGCTGAAGATATTCTGCAGGATGTGTGGTACCAGCTTAGTTCCATCATCGATACCGAGCCTATCGGACAACTCAGTGCCTGGCTTTTCCGCGTAAGCCGTAACCGGATCGTGGATAAAAAACGAAAGCAGACTACACTTTCGATCGAAGACCTGGCTTTTGAGGACGAAGATGGCGAAATGATTTTCCCCGAAGCTTTGCTATCGGCTGGATTGAATCCCGAAGAAGAGTTCGAGAATGCATATCTCAAAGAAATGTTTTTCGAAGCTTTGAGCGAATTGCCTGAAAAACAGCGTGAGGTATTTGTGATGAATGAACTGGAAGAAATGACCTTGCAGGAAATTGCCGACAAAACCGGTGAAAGCATTAAAACGATCATATCGCGAAAGCGTTACGCAGTTGCGCAGCTGCGGAAACGGCTCGAAAACATGTACAACGAATACTAACAATTTAAAACTGAGAAATCATGATGTGTTGTGGACACGAAAGGGGACGGAATTTTTGGATCAAACGAGCCATTTTCATCCCGATTGCAATAGCTGCAGGTGTGTTTATTTTTGGAAGCGTAGTTATGCTTCTTTGGAATACTTTACTCCCGGCAATATTTGGAATAAGTACGATTACATTCTGGCAGGCCCTTGGAATACTGGTTTTGGCGAAAATTTTATTCGGCGGATTCGGAGGCCATCATGGCCGCCATGGTCACCATAACTACCATGGCCATGGCCGTGAGTGGAGAGAAAAATGGATGAATATGACGCCTGAGGAAAAAGAAAAACTCAGAACGGAATGGAAAGGTAGATGCGAGCCTTCAGCTAAACAGGAGTAAGCGCGGGCCATATTTTTGAACAGGTATGGCGATCATTTAACAAGCGGATTCCCGCTTAAAAGAAACAGCCAGGCATTGTAAGGTTTCCTGACCTTTTCAAAGCCTGGCTTTTTCTTGTTTTTACTAATTGCCATATATGGCAGTGATAAAAACAATATCTGATTGAATACCCTGATTTACGATAAGTAAAGCCCCTCTCCTCCAGGAGAGGGGTTGGGGTGAGGTCTTAACTAAGACATCAATAATTTTACCTGTTTTACCATTTTAAATTTCTGGATTCGGTAGCAAACCCGCAGGAAAGCAGAATCTTGTTGCAGAGAAATCCTGCTGGTCAATCCTTTAAAAACAGAATTGTCCCCACATCCACCGGCATTCCATCGTATAATTCAATAATTTGAACACCTGAGCGTGCCGCTAGCGCTTCGATCTGATCTCTTTCATTGATGTACCGGAGACTTCCGCATAAAAATAGTTTATTCTCAGATAAGCCGCAGGCACCGCCTATAAAACCATTCTCAAACCCGCTGAGTTTTACACTTGAAGGATCAACAAAAAGGACTTCCTTACTGTATTGCATCAGTGATTTCTCAATTCCCCGATCTGATGTGATAAATGAACCACCCGGTAAACCTACCAGGTTGCAACGGACATAGCCTTGTTTCACATTTATAATATCCAGCCCGGGATTGATTTCGGAGATCGTAGGGTCGCTTATCATTGGATTTTGTATTAAATATGTATCGTTTACAAGAGCGTTATACCTGGCCGAATCCGGATATTTTACGCCAACCGGCATTTGCCCGACTGTATAATTAATTGCATGTTTCTTCAGAACAGAATAATATTTTTCCGAAAGATTAGGCGCAACGATGAGCCCGACAGGAGTGGGGCAGAAAAAAATATCAGGATGCCCCGAAATAGCATCGTACGTGATGCCCCGGGTGGCAAATTCCACTATTTCGCCGTATTCAGCCAGCCTGGCTTTTGCCGTTGCAGGCATTTTACTGTCACACAGTATCAACATGGTATTCAAAACCTTTAAGGTCCGGACTTTCGATAAAAACAACTTTCCTGAAACTTTCCAGCAGCATGGCTTTATTCATGGCTTTGTATCCAATCGCAGGATTGCGCATGCCATTGGCAGTGGTCACGGTAATGAGGTTTCGACGTACATTAGGGTAAACTAAAAAGCTGAAAATCTGTTTCCATATTTCGGAGAAAACCATTTCGCCAAAAGCCACTTCAAACGGTCCTGCCACCAGGCTGGTTCTATCGAGCAGGCCTTCGGAAGGATGCAGCCCTATGCGGAGAATTTTCACCCCGGCATCAATAAACAAAGGAACAATTTCGGCGACTCTTTGAATAGCGTCTTCAAGCGGAAGCGGCTGGTATGTGCCTTCGAGGTAAAGTTGTTCAAGTTCCGTATTTTTTATCACCAGGGTGGGATAAATACGGGTGCAGTCAGCCCCAAGACGAATAATTTCCTTTGCAGTGAACAGCGATTTTTCAGCTGTATCGCCGGGTAAACCAATCATCATCTGGAGTCCAAGGCTAAATCCCTGTTGTTTTATCATCCGCGAAGCTTCCTGCACTTCGGTCACGCTGTGGCCGCGCCCTGCAAGTTTCAGTACTTCATCGTCAAGCGACTGGGCACCCAGCTCGATTGAGGTTACATGGTACTTTTCGAGGAAATCTAAAATTTCTTTAGTAATGTAGTCGGGTCTGGTTGAAAGCCTGATTCCCTGCACCCGGCCCGATAGTATATAGCTTTGAACCGATTCGAGGTAGGCCTGCTGCTCTTTTATTGGGATGCCTGTAAAATTCCCGCCAAAAAATCCTATTTCCACTTCACCGTCGGCGGGAATAGTCAGAAGATGTTCATCCACTTTGCTGATAACTTCTTCCACCGAAGGAGCGCATTCCGCTCCTGCTATCCGGCGCTGGTTGCAGAAAACACATTGGTTCGGACAGGCTTCTTCAGGAACGAAAACGGGAATTGTATAATGACGGGACTTCATAAGATGCAAAAATAGCGGAATATTCGTTCCGTTTACGCTAAAACAGGCCCGATAGACCAGCTGAATCCGTATGCAGGAAATTATTTAACGGATGTACCTCCTGTTAACAAAGAATTTATAAATTTATACCGGATAAATTCCACCGGTTCCCGGGCTTTCCGGGAAATGAGTTACAATGAATACTATTCCTGCACCCGACATTAAAAAACCGCCCCGCCGCAGCAGGAGCGTTTTTTCGGATATCCGCTATTTCCTGCTGAGTAACCCTAAAATCAAGACATTGGTAAAGCTTGACGCTGAAAGCGACAGGCAGGATTATGTGAACAGTATACTGCAGCGAACCGGGATCGGTGTTGACAAATACAGGATGCTGAACATCCACCGCATTGGTGTCGAAGCTCCTGCAAGCTACCTGTTCGAGGAGTTACTCCGGTGGAACGGCGATTCCACCTGCTGGCCCAATCATATCGCCAGAGTGAAACTCATTGATAATAAACTGGATAAGATAAGGGTTTCGTTGTTCGGGCTCTCACGGCACATATTAGGCCTCAGGAACGGGATTTTCGGGCATCATTTCCTGCAGTTGTTCAATCTCGATGCAATAAAAATCCAGCGCTTCCCTGATCCGTCCGACAACGACAATGCCCGTTACCTGCTCTATAAATGCAGTGGCGGGTACCCGATAGGCGTTTTCTCGATGTATGTACGCTCGTCTATTCCTGAGCGAGGCGAAACGGAGATGTCGCAACTGTTCATCCTGGTTGGATTTAATTTTTATGGAAATGAGTCGTTATCAAAAGTCACTGTTCTTAATAAAACCTGGGAAGCAATCCATAACAGGGTCACCCTGAATATTGCAAACCGCATCAAACAATTAAGCGAATGGCGTTTCGAAGAAATTAAGAATCCACACGAAAAAACCGGATAATAACAGGCTGAAACTATAAACTTTTTAGGATACCTGTTTTAAGTATCGGATAAATGAGAATAGAATTAGATTTTGGGAATATGAAACCTTTAAGAAATAGCAATTTGGCAGGTTTAGCTATCCTTTTATTGGTTTTCATATTTTCGAGCAGAGCTTCAACGGCACAAAATGTCCGGGGAACTGTATTGGAAGCAAAATCCAATAAACCCTTACCTGATGTGAATGTATACATCAAAGAAACCGGAATCGGAACCACGACAGATGAAGAGGGAGAATTCCATCTAAGGTACTTCACTAAAATAAAAGAAACCGACACTTTAAGTTTTTCATGTATAGGATACGACTCCAAAGCAGTTGCATTCTCTGAATTAAAGAGCAACAATTTTATTGTACTTCTTTCCGAAAGCGTTCACCTGCTTGGAGGAGTTACAATTACAGCCGACAAGAAGTTGAATCTCCAGATTGCCTGTACCCGGCTGGCATCCATGAAAAATGGATTATTTTCGTTCGGTTCGGTATTATCAGGGGACAAAATATTTGTCATAGGGGGCGACGAATCCACAAAACCGATCAACCAGATGGCGCCCGCATTCAGGTGGGAAAATTACAGCAGCCATTTGTATGTTTATGATATACAAACCAATAAATGGGCAACATCCAGTCTGAAGTTCAGCAAAAGAGCATATCATAACATTCATTTTTATAATGATAAAATATATGTTCTGGGTGGCAAAACCTTATCTCCAAACCGGAAATTTGAATACCTGGATGATAAAATCGAAGTATACGATATTAAGCATAATACCATATTCGTTGATAACACTAATCCTCACCAGACCGTAAACTTTGCTTCTTTCGTTTATAACCAAAACTTAATTGTGATGGGGGGATCAACCAGAATTAATACAAACGAGGAAAAAGAATCCACAGCAAAAGTTCATTTATTAAATCTGAAAACAGGTTATTGGTATGAATTAAGTGATATGCCTGTTGCGAAGGAAACCAAAGGTGTAATTATCGACAGCATTATATATTTAATCGGAGGCTTTGATTTTAAACCCCTCGATGGGATAGAAACATACAATATCACAACAGGGAAATGGAACCAGGTAGGGCGGTTGTTTTATGAGGTAGAACGGCCGGCACTGGCTTTTAACGAAAATATTATCTATATATTCGAGGATGGGAGAATTCAAACATACAACATCGTTACCCGGGAACTCAACCTGTATTCGATTGATCTGCCGCTCAAATCATGTGAATTGTTCTGTTCGCATAATATGCTGTACATACTTGGCGGCTGTATCGATAATGAAATTTCAATTACTCCTTCCACGGATTTATATCGTATTGATCTGGATGAATTTAATAAAGCCGTGGTTTACAATACAAAAACTTTATAAGCAACAAGTCTGGCAGGAAGATTCACCTTCTACCTGCTTATCTTTTTATCTCGCCGTATTTTCCTGCATAATAATCCCTGTAGCAATCCGCAATTTCCTGGTGACTGTTCATCACAAACGGACCTTTGGCAACAATGGGTTCTGTATAGCTTTCGCCTCCGAAGAGGATTATCTCAATACTTTCGGCTGAATTATTTACTATTACAATGCTTCCTTCGTTCCGGTCGAATTCGATAAACTCGCCTTTATTGAATTCAGCATCGTTTATAACAGCATTATGAAGGGGTAAAAATGCTGCTACCTCGGTTTCAATGTCGAATTCAACTTCAAATTGTTTCCCGGCATGCAGGTGAATATAGTAAAGGAACTGCCTCGAAAACTCCGGAATCTTCGATTGGAGGTCTTCGTATTTCCCGGCGACAATTTTTATCAGCCCCGAATTATCCGGCAACTGTTTCTGTGGTACTTCTGTAGTAGGAATTGACAGGTATTCAGGCTTTTCGGTTTTATTTACAGCCGGGAGATTGATCCAGAACTGGAAGCAATGAACAAGTTTACTGGTAGTTTGTGTATCATACCTAAGGCTCTCGTCGTGTAGTATTCCACTGCCGGCTTTCATCCATTGTATGCCTCCTGTGTGCACCCTGGCATGGTTGCCCATACTGTCGAAATGTTCCCCTTCCCCGTTAAGGACATACGTGAGCGTTGCGATTACCCGGTGCGGGTGAGGTCCTGTCCCACTTTTGTCGGCCGAAATGAGCATACGTGGTGCTATATGGTCGAGAAAAACAAAGGGTCCAACGGCATCGGTGTAGCGGTTAGGAATAATTCGGAATATAGTCATGTCGCCTATATCGGCTCTCTGGCCTTTTCCTGAAAAACTTATTTTTTTATACATGCATGAAATATAGGTTCATAATAAAAACAACCTATGGCAACGAAATGTTTGGTTCCTAATCTGTTTTACCAGGAACAGCGAATGATTTTTCATGGCCGGACTAAAGTCGGATGTTCCGGCCGCTTAAAGGCTTTCAGCAATTGGTAATGGAATGCCAGGGTATAAAAAAACCGGGGAGAGATTAGCCCCGGTGCAAGTAGTGGTAAAGGGTTAACAATAAAGGAGAATCAAACCTTTCCGGCTTTCTTCTCTTTCTTTTCAAGTCTCTTTTCTTTTAACGATTTGGTAGCAGGTTTTTTAACCTCCTTATTTTCTTTATCCTTCGACTTTCCCATGGCATAAAAGTTTATTGGTTACACAGGTAACAAATTTAACGTAATAATTATTGTAAAGCAAGGAAAATAATTTTTCGAAACTGCAATATTTTGTCTTAAAGTAAGAGCGGAATAAATATGTATTTTTAGCAACTGTAATTTTCGAATTAAAACATGCTGATAAAATATAAAATTCTTTTTCCGGGGGCGTGTAATGGATTGATATTCATTGTCATACTTGGATTTCTGGCATTCGGGATGCGATACCTCGATTCATCGCGCATTGTGGATAAACGGGTTGCCCATGAACGATTTATCCATGAATCCGCTTTGCCTTACAGGAACCTGGATCACAGCAAAACAGCTGTTGGCCAGGAAACCGACTCCCCCGAACTGGCTTCGCTACAGGAATTTTTTACAACTGTTGATCCGGTTTTGCAGCGTGTTCCGGCCGAAAGGCTCTTAAATGCCTATAACAGTTTGAACGGTGCCAGGTCAAATCAGCTAAAATCAGCCTCTTCTGATCAATTGCAATGGACTGGAACCAGTGCCGATATGGGCGGCCGTACACGGGCAATATTGTGGGATCCGTTAGTCCCGAATAAAGTGTGGGCTGGGGGAGTGACCGGCGGGCTTTGGTTTAACAACGACATTACTTCTGCCTCAAGTTCCTGGCAACCGGTAAATGACATGTGGGCTAACCTGGCTATAAGTTGTATTACCTACGACCCGGAAAACCCGCTCGTAATGTATGTGGGTACAGGTGAAGCCCAGACGGCGCTCATTACCTACCGCGAATCAGGCGGAAGGGGTGTGGGCATATGGAAAACGTCTGACGGTGGTCAATCCTGGTCTCTTCTTCCTTCAACCTCCCAGTTTGCTTATGTAACCAAAATGGTAGTGCAGAGTGATGGCGTGAACTCTGTGATTTACGCTGGAGTTGCTTCAGGATATTACCATGGGAACCAGCAAAGCCAGCCATCCGACGGATTATACCGTTCGGCAAACGGTGGGGTCACATGGCAACAGGTACTGCCGAATATTACAGGTTTAACAGTTCCCTACTGTGTGAGCGACATAACCTTAGGTGCTGATGACCGCATTTATGTGGGTACCATGCAGAATATTGACGGTAAGGGTGGAGCTGTTATGCTTTATTCCAATACGGGTTTGCCGGGTTCATGGACACGTTTCGAAACGGTTGCTTCTCTGATCCAATCGGCACCTAAATACAACCTTGCAAACCGGGTGGTTATAGCCACAGCCCCGTCTGATGCAAATATAGTTTATGCAGCTTTTTCTGCCGGGTATATTGAGACGGGCGACAGGCCATATTATTTCGGGGAATACCTGTACCGGTCGGATAATAAAGGCGTTACATGGTACCCGGTTAACCTCCCGGGCAACAGTCATGAGTGGGCTAACCTTGCCTGGCATGCTATGATCTTGCGTGTCGACCCTAACGATCCGGATGTGGTGTATGCCGGTGGTCTTGATGAATGGCGTTCCCTGGATGGAGGTAATACCTGGAATCACTTGTCGGATTGGTCATTAATGTATTATGGCGGAGGCGATAAATACATACATGCCGACCAGCATGCAATTGCTTACAAACCGGGTTCTTCATCCACAGTAATTTTCAGCACCGACGGGGGAATATTCTTATCGGAAAACGCTGATGCCGATATTCCAATTTTTCAGCAACGGAATAAAAATTACAACACACTCCAGTTCTATACCGGGGTATTGCAACCTGCTGCCGGAACCTCCGGAATGATTGGTGGATTGCAGGATAATGGAACATTATTTTACCAGGGCGTCTCATTTGGTATTGACAATATGATTTCCGGGGGTGATGGTGCCTATTGTTTCTGGGACAGGGATAATCCCTCCGTTATTATTACCTCGATCTATTTTAACAGGTATTATATATTCGACAATACAACATATACCAATTATATTGACAGGTATAGCGGTGTGTTTATTAATCCTGCCGATTATAGCAGCACTTATAATACCTTATATGCAAATGCATGTGATTTTTGGGGAGCCGGTGCCGATCAACTGCTCAGGGCTTCAAATATCCCTTCGAATATTCAGGATACAATTATCACAGCTAATACATCTGCAACCTCTTATTTTTCTCATGTAAAAATATCGCCCTTCAGCACGAATTCATCTCATAATCTTTTCCTTGGAACAGTTTCGGGGCGCTTGTTTAAAGTTACGGATGCCAATACCGTCCCATTTTCGACAGAGATCGGAAGCCCTTTGTTCCCCGCAGCCAATATTTCGTGTGTTGCAATCGGAGGTTCGGAAGATACCTTGCTGGTAACTTTCAGCAATTATGGCGTTTCGTCAGTCTGGCAAACCTATAACGGCGGGCAAACCTGGAAGGAAGTGGAAGGTAATCTGCCCGATATGCCTGTACGATGGGCCATTTATCATCCTCAAAACAGCAAACAAGCACTGATTGCAACCGAACTGGGTGTTTGGTCCACCGGCAACCTGCAAGCCGCACAGGTGAACTGGATACCCCAAACCACGGGAATGGCCAATGTGAGGGTCGATATGCTTACGCTTCGCACTTCGGATAATACTGTGCTGGCTGCTTCTCATGGAAGAGGACTGTTTACTGCTAGATTTAATCTTGATATCACAACCCCGACAAAGAATTTTACCGTGGTAAAAGATCCTTTTACACTTTCTGTTAGTCGTTCGATTATCGAAATACAATCGGATGTTCAACACCCGGCTGAGTATAGCCTCTATACTATTTCCGGAAACATAGTGATGAAGGGCTTAATTGCAACAGGAGCCAGGCAGGAATTTATAAATGCATCTGCGCTGTCGCAGGGAATTTACCTTGTTTCAATTCAGTACGGTGAGCGGAGGTTTGTGAAGAAAGTGCTGCTGAACTGACAAATTTGTTCTGATAAAGTCAACTTAAGCTAGTCTTCAACAAGAAATTTTATATTATTCTGCCAAACCAATCTGTATGAAACTATTCTCATTTCCGGCGCTGTTTTTTTTGATTTTATTCGTGTTTGCCGCTTGCAACAACCCGCAGCAATCAGGCCAGGCTGGTTTTGATCCCGACAAGGTCCAGGACGGTAAATTCAAGGACGGCGAACAAAAAATTTATTATGAGAGCGGCAAATTGAAATACCTTGTTGTATACAAAAACGGAAAAC
>CAISRK010000403.1 GCA_903887815.1 uncultured Bacteroidales bacterium
CATTTATCGTAGGATTAGTAGGCAGTGCTCACTGTGCCGGCATGTGCGGCCCCATTGCGCTGGCACTACCGGTAAAAAGTGATAACTGGTTTACCCGCGTTAGCGGAGGATTGAATTATAATGCTGGCCGGATTTTTACATATGTGCTGTTGGGAGCTGTTTTCGGATTCCTGGGGAAAGGGATACAGATGGCCGGTTTCCAGCTTTGGGCATCGGTTGTAATAGGCATTCTGATGATTGCAACTGTCCTGGTTCCGATTATTTTCAAACAACTGCCTTCGCTTACCAATGTCTTCGAAGGGTATTCATCGCGTTTGTTAACCGGTTTCAGAAATATGTTCCGCAAAGGTAAAACCTCATCGCTGTTCGGCATTGGGCTGCTGAACGGAATACTGCCATGCGGGCTTGTTTATGTGGCCGTTGCTGGCGCTATTAATACCGGCGATATTCCTTCGGCAATGTTGTACATGGCCTTGTTCGGAGCTGGTACTATCCCTGTGATGCTGGCTGTTTCTATGGCTGGGACTATGATCAGCTTGAAACTCAGGATTTTTGTAAATAGACTTTCACCCTATATAATCGTATTACTCGGGATCTTATTTATTCTCCGCGGACTCTCTCTCGGAATCCCTTATGTAAGCCCAAAAGCTGAAGCCCTTACACCTGTTGTCGAGAAAGCTCATAAATGCTGTAATCCGGGAAAATAAAAAACTTTTTCAATAAAAGAACATTTATAGTCATTAATCAATAATTTTGCACAAAATTAACAACAACCCTATGAAAACCAGAAATTTTATTGCATTTGCTATGGCAGGCTTTTTCGGTCTTGCTTTAATTACTTCATGTGGTGGCGGAAAAACCGGCGACCAGGCTAAAACTGACAGTACAGCTGTATCCGCTGCACCGGCTGCAGTGCCTTCGGCAGAGGAAATGGCTAAAGGTAAAGCCATATTCGAAACACCCGGAAAATGTATCACCTGCCACCAGGCAAACGGCCAGGGAATTGCTAATGTATTCCCGAATCTTGTAGGTTCGAAATTCCTCCTGGAACAAAAAGTTCTTGCTGTAACCCAGGTATTGAATGGTTCAGCAAAAGTTGGCAACAAAACAGTTAAATACCCGGCTCCAATGCCACCGCAACTTGCTACAAAAGAGGAAGCTGTAGCAGTTATCAACTACGTGTTAAATAGCTTTGGTAACCAGGGCGGCGTTGTAACAATGGATGATGTTAAAGATGTTGTGGTTGACCCACGCTAGTTAAATGATATATTTTAAATTAAGGAGCTTCGGCTCCTTTTTTTATGCCCGATACTCCGGCCTTTGTCAGCCGAAAGCTTTATAAAACAAGAGTTCCGGAATTTTAAGGTCTGACTTTAAAGCAATGAGTTCATCCGTTTTTAAGAACATTTATATCACAGGTCTTAACACCTGCTTTCATGAGTTTTCTGATTGTTTTTGCCTTGCTCTTTCCCGATTGGGCACCGATTGCATCCGGGGTGATATAGATATTATATTTTCGTTCAACTCCGCCCAGAGCAGTTTTTGTTACACATCGTTCAGCCAGCATTCCGGTTATAATAATCTCTTTTGCATTGTTTTGGTTTAAAAAATTCACAATTTCTCTTGTTGCAAATGCATCACCCTCAGTTTTAATAAAAGCAGAAGTGTTGACAATCAAAAGGTTTGTGTCAAAATCCTGGTCAGGTAAAGTATCGATTTTAATCCCCTTAAAAGAAAGGGTAGCCACCCTCGCAATCGATTTGATATAAATTACTTTGACCGGGTCCGATATTCCGATCAGCGAGTTTATCGATTTCAACATTTCGCCGGCTGCTTGTACCGATAATGATTTTTCAGTCCAGCATTGCTGTACATCAAGTACAATTACAAATTTTTCATTTTGAAACTGTTTTTCCTGCGAAAATACTTTGAAGGGATTCAGAATCAGGATTCCCAAAAAGTAAAGGCATTTGATCCAGGTTTTCATTGTCTGCGAATTTATTTAGATGATTCAGTGTAAAAGGCCTGTTTATATACAAATGTAGAAAAGTTTGTGCCTTAATAAGCATAAGTATCTGCGGATCAGTAATTTTAACATCTTTTATGCTCGACTTACTTGCTCTTAATATAGGATTTGAATACTTCGTTTCTTCATGCGAAAAATGAGGGTACTTCAACTAATGTTAGATGGGGTTCTGACGTCGGATAAATATATTGATTTTGAAGTACATACGGATGTGCAATTCAAAAGCTTATAAACACATTTTCTTGAGTTTTGTAATATCACCATTAAACACATTGAAATCAACTTTTCCCCTGATTCCGTCAACCCTGCCCTGTTCGCTGTGCTGCCACCAGGCCCATGGGGTGATAAATTCATTATAAAAGCGTTCGTGGTCGAAATAGCCGGCAATCCAAAGTGGATATTCTGCGAAATAGCCATTTAGATGGGTTTCGTAAAAATGGATATTGGTATAAATAACAGGCTTCACTTTGTACTGTTTTTCAAGCCGTGCAATAAAGACTGTAATTCCTTCGCGGATTTTTTCCGATGACTTTCCATTGCTCATTTCAATATCGATTACTGGTGGCAAATCTCCTTTCGAAAGATGTACTTCGTGTATAAAATTATCCGCCTGTTTGCCGGCATCGCGCGACGGATAATAGAAATGGTAGGCTCCACGGATTAAGCCGCTCTGTGCCGACTGCTTCCAGTTTTTACTGAACTTATCATCCTGTCGGGTTATTCCTTCCGTAGCCTTTATAAAAACAAAAGTGACTCGAATCCCGTTTTCATTCATCAGGCTCACTCTTCTCCAGTCAATTTGCCCCTGGTGTTTCGAAACATCAATTCCGTGAACGGTGTAGCCCTTTGGCATGGGTATACCGAACGAGGATACAGCAGGAGCGGGGATAACATCATGCTGCAGGACCTGGCTTATCCATGCCGGAGCCTTGATAATCAATAGCAATACAAAAAGCAGACAGGCTGGAATGACTATCAGTCGCAATAATAAATTTACATTTCCTTTTACTTTCATTAAATAAACAATTTACTTGCTGCTCATGTCTTGAATCATTTTTGTTGAATCAATGTTTCCTGATATCTCTTATTGCTGACCTGATATTAAGTATGATTTTTTAAATGGTATGGTTACGACAGGTCCCGGAAGTCGGATAATTTCATGTATTTTTGCGGACTTTCGTTTATAAAACAAATGTACTGTTGTTGGATAAACGGAAAAGGATTGAATATAGTTTTAATGCGAAGATAAATATGCTCAACGACGTAGTAACAATAGTCAGGAAACATACAAATGCCGCAGCAACCTTGTTCGACAGGGTTATGCGTGACCGGAAAGTTAAGTACATAGTTTCTATTTCGGGCGAAGTAGGTGCAGGTAAATGCGAGATTGCTCACGAATTGGGCCGTAAGCTCATTGATTCCGGTATAAGCGTGAAACTGCTTCATATGGATAATTATTACCATATTCCACCGCTGGAGCGTCACGAATGGCGGATAAAGAATGGCCTTGAGAAAATCGGCCACGAGGAATACGACTGGGACCAGATCAACCGGAACCTCGACGAATTTCGCATGGACCGTAAATCTGTACTACCTCTTGTTGACCTATTTACGCAAAAGGTCGACCGTCTTTATACCGATTTTAAAGGAATTGAAGTCTTGATTATTGAGGGATTGTACTCAATAAAGATAAACCAGAGCGATCTGCGGGTTTTTATCGAACTTACATACGAAGATACCTGGGAGGAACAAATGACAACCCATAAGGAAGTGCTAGATGATTTCAGGATGGAAGTACTGAAACACGAGCACAAGGCTGTGCAATCGCTTAAAAGCCAGGCTGATTTCTATATCGATTTCGATACAGCCGGGGAAATCTTCCATTTGTAAACCTGATAACCTCAGGTTTTACAGGTTTTAAATACCCAAGCCCCAAATTCAAGGATGTAAGTATTGAAACACTGAAACACTGAAACACTGAAACACTGAAACGCTGAAACAAACAGTACTTCCTGCCCC
>CAISRK010000404.1 GCA_903887815.1 uncultured Bacteroidales bacterium
ATATCCGGCTCAAAATATTCCTATTCAATATCCATTCCCAGCCAGCTTTCGAGTGTTTCGATAACCAGTTTACGCTGCTCAGGACTTAATGTCGAAATCTGCGCTCCATGTGTCCCGCCCTTCTGTACTATTTTAAGGCTGGCATTACCCGGCCTGATATCGGCTGCGGTGGCTCCCCATGGATCGGATTCCCCATAAATGAAGATCATATGTTTCGGGTTTCCGTCGATAAATTTCTTAAGCGTTTCCTGGTAAGTCGGGTCCCAGATAATCTGCACCCCTGCTGGCACAAATGCCGAATTGGGATAGTCTTTATTTTTCAGGTACTTATGGAATGGCCTTTCATCGTATTCATAATAGCCAAGTTGGGTATAGAATTGGTAATTGGCAGCTTCGAAGGGCTTTGCTGCATCGGTATACCAGAACGGGGGCACGATGCGGATTAGGAATTTCGCCATGTTCTCAGCCGTAGTTTTTTTCGGATCAGGCAGCTTTGAGGCATCGGCTGTATATTGCCAGAATGAGAACGGGAATTCGAGCACCGAATAATCATATGCTGATTCGGCATCAATTGAGGTAAACGTATAACCTGCCTTAGCCGAAAGTCGCTCCCAAACGGGTAACACTGAACTCTTTTTTTTGAACATGTAATATTGAATATCTTTTATAAGCTTGCGCTGCTCTTTCGTTCCGACGGTCAGGAAATGGTCATCAATCCTGCTGTCGAGCCTTTCATAATTAAGCGGTGCCACATAGGGAATAGTAACATCAACATCGTCGGGGTAATAGACTTTGTATTCTGTTGCTGTCTGTCCGCCTTTGCTCACGCCGGTTGCTATCCACTTGCCTTTGTAAAACTGGCCGAAAAGTGCGCGGATATAGTGGTAATCGGAGGCATCCTGCCAGGTATTCAGGTATTTCCAATCGATAGGGCTGGGAGTGGAAGCCCCGAAATAGCGGTGCTCAACATACAACTGGTTGGCATGCAGGAGCCGTGTTGGTTCCGACTTGGTTTGAGGAGATACCCAATCGGCGCCATATCCTTCGGTTTCCATTACAGTTGGCTTATCGGCACCTTCATGTCCTACAAAAATCCTTTGTTTAAAAGCGGGGCCTTTGGGGTTATTGTGATCCACCGCCTGTGGTAGCATAACAATGTAAAATTCTTTATACCCGGAGGTGTCTCTTTTCACAACTTCAGCGCCGGGAATGGCTTTCAGGAATTTATACAGATTGCTTTCCTGGGCCGAAGACAGTAAGGGAAGCAGGACAGTTACAAAAAGGAGAATTCTCAACGATTTCATCAGGATAATGATTTAGTTTAGGAACGCAAAAATATTCATTTGATTGCAACGTTGTTAGAAGAAAGTAAAATCACTTTTAAATACCTTTGCTAACCGTAAAATAATTCAAAAAAAGTCTTACTTAATCCCTATTTCATCTAACCAAATGATGCTTCCACGAGAAGAGGCACTTACCCTGCTTCGTACACATGTAAAAAACGAAAAGATGATTGCTCACAGCCTTGCTTCGGAGGTTGTTATGAAAGTGCTGGCGGTTCACCTGGGACGTAATGCCGAATCTTGGGCGCTGGCCGGACTTCTGCACGACCTCGATGTAGAGGCAACCAACGCTGACCCCTACACTCACGGACCTGAAGGAGCACGGTGGCTTGCTGGAATGGGTGTAGATGCTGATATAGCCGATGCCATCGGCATGCACAACGAGGTTGCAACGGGCAAAGAAAGAACTACCGAATTTCAGCATGCACTGGCAGCAGGCGAAACCATTACCGGCCTGATAATGGCTACCGCACTGGTTTATCCTGATAAAAAAATTGCATCGGTTAAACCCAAATCGGTTGTGAAACGCATGAAAGAAAAAGCATTTGCAGCCTCTGTAAAACGCGAAAATATCCTGGAATGCGAAATAATAGGTATCCCGATTGATGAATTTGCGGCAATAGCAATCGCTGCCATGGTGACAATAGCTGATGAAATCGGGCTGTAGGCTTTCCTTTCAGAGCAAAGATCAAATATTGATTTTTAAAATCCCAATGCCTGAATACCACACTACTATATCCAACCGCAATTCTAAAATCCAAAATCCAAAATCCCTGACCCCTTTTTCCCTACCTTTGTACTGCCATGTTCAAGAAAATTGCCGATAAAATCCCGTCAGTCTTAAAAAATAAGTACCTTCTCACTGGGGTGGCTTTCCTCGTTTTAATGATGTTTATCGATCGCAACAACCTTATTTCGCAGTATAAAATGAGGAAAGAACTGGGCGGGTTGCGGAAAGAACTGAAATTCTACCGCGATCAGGCCAATGCGGATAGTATCGAATTGAGCCGCCTCCTGGGCGATTCGCTTGAGCTCGAGAAACTCGGACGTGAAAAATATATGATGAAACGCGACAGCGAGGATATATACATCATTGTACGAAAACCAAAAGTAAAAAAATAATGAACCTATACGCTTAAAATTTGTTTTGTTTAAAACTCAAACTTATGAAAACCCTTGTGCTTGGAATACTAGTTCTTCTGACTGTGATTTCAGGTCTTAATGCACAGGATATCAAACCGACTTTGCCTGTTGACCCCGAAACCAAACTTGTTACCTACCGGGAGGTGGTTACAGTTGCTGGTACCCAGGCAGAATTGTTTAACAGGGGTATCGAATGGGTTAACAAGCAGTATAAAAATCCTTTTGATGCTACCAAGGTTCGTAACCCGGCTACCGGTATTATCGAAATTATACACCGGTTCGATCTTGCCACAGAGGAATTAGGCAATAAGCGTACTGGAGGCATTATCGATTATTCGATGAAAATTGAGCTTAAAGATGGCCGCTACCGCTATACAATCAATAATTTCAACCTGAAAGACGCTTCGCGACATCCGATCGAACTATGGTTGGATAAAACAGACAAAGCCTACGATCCGATTTATGAAAACTATCTCCGGCAGGTCGATGATTTTGCCGAAAAACTCATTGAAAGCCTGAAAGCCGGAATGCTGCCGCTAGCACCCAAAAAAGTGGATGAGTGGTAGATTCGTTTAAGGAAAAGCTATTTTTTCTCCGAAGCCCTTCTCTCACCCGCATAACTTACCTTCTTAACATCACCGAGGAAATCAAGCAGGGTTTGAGCCGTGGTGTTAAAACTGGTTACACCCGGATCGGTATGGTCGAATTTGTAACTGGCCGAAATATAGCTGTTAACACCTACCGTATAAGTCTTTGTTTCATCAAGCGGGTTACCCATCCGATCTTCTATATCAACGCCGGTACATAAGCCTTCGCCGTTTACTATAACCATATAGGTCATTCCTGATGGAACCAGGTCGAGCGATTTATTGCGGTTATAGGAATTTACAAGAAGCGATTTGATCTCTTTCACGGTCATGTTGAAAGTTACAACCTGGTTCCCGAAAGGATCGAGGCGGAAAACATCTTTCATGAGGATATTGCCTTGAGGCAGGCTCGAAATGCGAATCCCACCGCCGTTCTGAAATGCAAAATCCACTTTCATCCTGGCCGTTATAGCATCCGTCATCATACAGCCAAGTTCTTCCTGGCTTCCGAAGGCACTTTCGGCAAAAGCCACAACCTTACTCATTTCCTCGTTGACATTGTATTTATCGATCATTGCCTGAACTTCAGGATCGGTTTTGGGAATGTCGGCAAGTGCGATAAGTTCATACTTACGGTCGGTTATTTTTCCTTTTGTAATGGTTAGAGTGGTTTTACCGACAAATTTCAATCCCGATCCGGCCTGCACTATCATAACCCCGTTCACCATCATTGGTTCTTTCATTGTTGTATGCGAATGCCCGCCAATGATAAGGTCAAACTGCGGATAAGCCGCGGCCAGTTTTTCGTCAGTTTCCACTCCAAGATGTGATAAGCATATTAGCATGCCATATTTGTCCTTCAGGTATACAAACTCCTTGGCTTTTTCGATCCCGTCAGTGAATTTAATTCCCTCGAGGCGCGACGGATGCGAATCGGGCAGGCCATTTTCGCCAAGCTGTATTATTCCAAGAAATGGAATTTTAAGCTTCCCGGCCTTAAGGATTACGAAAGGGTCAGGCTGCTTCACTACGGCATTGGCAGCATCGATATTGCAGCTGATAAAAGGGAATGTGGCCTGCAACCTTCGTTTATTCTGCAATTCCTGCCCCATATCGAACTCATGGTTTCCTACAGCAGTTGCATCGAAATGCAGTTTGTTCATGATATCGATCATAGGGTAGCCTTTATCAGGATACATATCCACAATGGGGTTTCCGGTAAAATTATCGCCGGCAGCAACCAGCAGCACATATTTGTTTGTTTTGCGCAGGCTGTCGGCCAGGTAGGCCAGTTTCCCGAAATTGTCGATTTTGGAATGCATATCGTTGGTATGCAGGATGATAACCTGGGTCGATTTTTTTTGCTTTTGTGCAAACAGTTCGTTGTTTGCTAGCCCTATGGCAAAAACAGCCAGGAACAGGAAAAGTAATCTCAGTTTCATAGTAATTCGGTATTGTTTGAATTTGTATTTAATCACAAAGGTAAAAGTGTAATTGAATTAAACTGGAAGGATTGAAAATTGTTTCGGATATTTATCCTGGAGTATCGGATTCATGGCTTCTATATTCGATGAGGTTTGTGGCTTAATAAAACGTCAACACATTTAACATCATACACCGACATCGCACATCCGACATCCTAAATCCAGCTACTCCGCCCTTTTCAGGAAGAAGACCTGGCCTTCGTAAACCGGTCCATCAGGTTCGGTCATGTTTCCAAACCGGTCGTAAATACAGAGCTTGTTGTTTTTCAACATTTTGTAACTGCGTTCTGAATACATTAAAACCAGGTCGTTAAGGGTAGCTCCCTTGAAAATGTTAAGTTCAGTATTATTAAGGATTACTTTCATTCTCCTGCAGGGATTATAAGGCGTGAATTGCTTTTGCTTGTTAGTTTCAATGTCGGGATATCCACATTTTCGATGAGCACAATTCCAGGTTTTTTATCCTTTGTAAAACTCCCCAGTTTATGTTCCATTCCTATAAATTCAGCGCCATTAAGGGTTCCCCAGCGAATAAGTTCGGCAAGAGGGATTTCCGGGAAATGGTCCTGTATGGTTCGTATTTCTTCCAGTATGCTGATCTGCCGGTTCGATGCCAGGCTGTCGGTTCCCAATGTAATCCGGCATCCTTTCGAACGGAAAAGCCTGATATCGGGAAGTGCATTCTCAATATACAGATTTGCATTCGGGCATATACACCAAAAGGCCTGTTTGAAATAGCTTTCAGCAAAATCAATGTCCTGTGTTTCCGTAACAGTATTGTGTACGAATAAAATCCTCTGTTCTGCATCAAAATACCCAGCAATGCTTTCAAGCGGTCTTTTGCCCGTGCCTTTGTATACTTCAATGCCGGGGTTAAAGCCTGCCCTCCGGTCAGCAATCGGGCCGCTGCCATTGAGGAAAAAATCATTCTCATCGGCACTCTCCTGATGGTGAATGCTTATCAGTTCGTTTTTACCGGCCTGAGCAATTTTACTGAATAATCGATCGGATACCGAGTAAGTGGCATGAGGCACAATCGAAACACTACCGGGTTGACTCACAGCCATGAACTCAGCTTTCAAACGTAATGCTTTGTCGAAAACAATGTCAGCATAAGCCGGATTTGATCCGAAAACTTCAACGAAGGTGTGAAAATACTGTTTGCTTTTGCCTTTAAAACTCACAGTGTCGTTACTATTCGAAATATCAGCAGTTGCAACACTTCCCGATTGCGCCATTTCAAATGCTGTAACGGCAACCGAATTGAGTCTTTTCCCCCAGGCAACGGATTTTTTATACTTTTCGAGCTCACGCACAAACGAATCGAGGCCTGCACCTGCGGGTATCAATCCTTTTGCCCACGAAAGTTCCAGGTGGCAATGGGTATTAACAAAACCCGGACAAAGAACTCCCTCGAAATGCTGTATCTCATTCCCAGGGATATCCGTTTCATCCGCATCGTAAACGCCTTCAATACTTCCGTTTGCGGCAACCGCTAGCACACTGTTGTATAAGGGCTCACCCGTAACCGGAATAATACAGCTGGCCGAAAAATAGTGCATGAAAAAGGCGGGTGGTTATGTTTACACAAAGCTTTTGAAATTTTATTTTGAAGAATAAATAAAATGAATTCCTGGTTAAATGCGCAGGATGCTATGGGAAAACAATTTTGCCATACCGGCTTTCCAAATGGCAAACATTCTGTAAAAGCATATGTTCTTTTATATTACTCTGTCTTTTCACAAGCACGATTCACTAACTTTGCCACTCAAACTGAACGAATGAAAAACATCAGGATTACAAGCGGGTTTTCACGACTGGATAAAAATCAAAAGATCAACCTGGTTTCGTCGAACGTTGCCAATCCGGAACTTTTCGGGAATACACTGCTTGGAACTCTTCACCGTGACCCGCTGGCACAGAAGCTCTATGATGAGTTCAGCGAAAATACGATCGGTAATTACTATTTTCCATACGGAGTTGCGCCTAATTTCCTTATAAACGGGAAGATGTATATGGTTCCTATGGTGATTGAAGAAAGTTCGGTAGTTGCAGCTGCATCGGGAGCAGCAAAATTCTGGGCCGAACGGGGCGGTTTTCACAGCGAGGTAATCAGCCGGCACAAAATAGGCCAGGTTCACTTTACCTGGAATGGAGGTATTGCCCTGCTTAAAAGCATTTTCCCCGAAATCCGCCGCCAGATGCATTTTAATACCGAACGCATCACTGCCAACATGGTTAAACGCGGAGGCGGAATACTTGCTATTGAACTGGTGGATATGACTGACAAAATTCCTGATTACTACCAGGTAAAGGCAACATTCGATACACGCGACTCGATGGGTGCCAACTTTATAAATTCATGCCTTGAAGAATTTGCTGATACCCTGCGTGATTTTGCTGCTGTGAATACCGAATTAAACAGGTACAGCCTGCAGATCATCATGTCGATACTTTCGAATTACACACCCGATTGCCTGGTGCGTACCTGGGTTGAAGGGGAAATTAAGGAAGGAGCCCATAGTTACGATGACCATTATACCGACACGGAATTTGTGAGCCGGTTCAGAACAGGCGTTCGCATTGCGCAGGTTGATACCTATAGGGCAACTACCCACAACAAAGGAATTTATAACGGAATTGATGCCGTAGTACTTGCTACCGGCAACGATTTCAGGGCTATTGAAGCCTGCGGGCATGCATATGCATCGCGCAACGGACAATACAGCAGTCTTTCGGAGGTTGAAATTTCGGATCATACTTTCCGTTTTATACTCGAAGTTCCGATGTCATTGGGTACTGTCGGCGGGCTTACCCATTTGCATCCACTGGCAAAACTTTCGCTTCAGCTGCTTGGTGATCCTGATGCAACCGAACTCATGATGATTGCTTCGGCTGCCGGACTTGCCAACAATTATTCAGCTGTAAAATCGCTGGTTACCAAAGGCATACAAAAAGGACATATGAAAATGCACCTGCTTAACATATTGAATGTTTACCTGGCCACCGACGATGAGAAAAAGCTCGCAATCGACTATTTTAAACATGAAAAAGTTTCGCACAGTTCGGTAAACAGCTTCCTTGAGTCAATCAGGATATAATTTCGGATTTGCGAATTGGGATTTATAAACCTGGTTACTTATAATTAAACAGATATGGAAAAACTCAGTCATACCGATGAAACTGGCAGAGCCAATATGGTGGATGTCGGCCATAAAACCAACCAGCTGCGAATTGCAAAGGCTCAGGGCTTCATCAGCTTACAGCCCGAAACCGTTAAACTCGTTCAGGAGAATAATGTAAAAAAAGGCGATGTGCTTACCGTCGCCCAACTTGCTGGCATACAGGCGGCAAAACTCACCTCATCTATCATCCCCCTATGCCATACTTTACTTATTACTAAGGTGGATGTAAAACTCACGCTCGAAACACTCGGTGTAACCGCTGTCAGCGAAGTTCACTGCATCGGTCAGACCGGGGTGGAGATGGAAGCTCTTACAGCGGTTTCAGCATCCTTGCTCACAGTGTACGATATGTGTAAAGCTGTCGACAAAAACATGGAAATCAGCAATATAAAACTGATCAGTAAAACTAAAACCGATATCTGAAATTCGGATTTCAAATTAAATCACTCTAACCACCTATCCATAAGTTATGTACCTGTTACTTCTTGCCTTAGCCCCGGCCATCATACTCATGATGTATGTATATTTCCGCGACAGGTATGAGAAAGAACCTATCAAACTGATTTTGAAAGGCATACTTCTAGGTGCAGTTATACTGTTTCCGGTTGGTTTGGTCGAAAATTATATTTCGGGGTTTGGAAAAGAGCTTCCACGTATTTCCAAAGCTGCCTGGGATGGATTTGTAGTTGCAGGTGCCACCGAAGAAGCATTTAAATACTTCGCAGTGTTCATACTGGTTTGGCGAAACCGCAATTTCAACGAAAAATTTGATGGGATTGTATATGCCGTTTCGGTATCGCTTGGATTTGCAGCCACCGAGAACCTGTTTTATGTGTTTTCCGAAAGTTCGATGCAGGTAGGGGTGCTCAGGGCTTTTACCGCTGTACCCGGGCATGCCATATTCGGCATTGTAATGGGGTATTATCTTGGACTGGCACGTTTCAGTTCCGACCAGCGAAGCAAATGGCTTTTACGTGCTTTTATGGTTCCCTGGCTTATGCATGGATTATACGATTTTCTCTTAATGTCGGGTCACCCTGTATTGATACTGGTGTTTATTCCTTTCCTGGTTTTTATGTACCGGCTGGGATTGAAAAGGATGAAAGAATTTAATGCCGAATCCGTTTTTAACCCGGCTAACATCAGTTTCACCACACAGGACGAAACCCAATACAACAGGGATAAAAATGACACAGAACCGAACAAGTATTAAAATTAACCCGGACCTGAGAAAAAAACATGCAAAATAAACTCATTCAAATACTGAAACCGGGCGCACCCAAAGCGGCGCTTATTGCCCTTGGCGCAGCGTTGTGGGGATTTGCAGCTTACAGGATACTTAAGATGGGGTTTATATTTATCGAACGCCATGCCCTGCACCATATAGTCAACTACCTTGTCGGAATTGCCGGATTTGTACCCTTTTTCCTGCTGGTGTTCAGGAAAGTGAGCAAACGCTACATAAACCGCATTAAGAACCTGCCGCAGCGACGCCCCTGCATTTTTGCATTTTTCGACCTGCGCGGGTATATACTCATGACCTTCATGATAACTATGGGAATAATGGTAAGCCACTGGAAAGTGATTCCTGAACTCTACAAGGGCACATTTTTTATTTCTCTTGGGCTTTCGCTGCTGGCATCTTCCATATTTTATATTATCGAAGGAGTGCAGTATGTTATGCTGCCGAAAGGTGAAAAGCCTCTATAAAGAAAAAAATCATACTGAGAACCGATTCCTGCCATCCTTGTAAAGAACTTAAATAAAATCATATCCTACATGTCCTCCCCTATTACAGTTGTTTCGGTAAATATTAGCGAGAAAAAAGGCACAATTAAAGTCCCGGTAGCGGAAATCGAATTAAATGCACAGGGTGTTGCCGGCGATGCACATTCCGGCAACTGGCACAGGCAGGTGAGCCTTCTGGCTGACGAAAGCATGCAGCGATTCACCCATACAGCCGGCAGGAAGATCAACTATGGCGAATTTGCCGAAAACATTACAACCCGTGGCCTGGAACTTGTAAACACGCATCCGCTTGACCGTTTCACAATTGGGGAAGTTGAACTGGAAGTTACCCAGATAGGAAAAGAATGCCATGGAACCTCATGCAACATTTTTAAGGAAGTGGGCAATTGCGTAATGCCGAAAGAAGGCATTTTTGCCCGTGTACTTAAATACGGGCGGGTAAAAGCAGGCGACACGATCATTTACACAACAAAGGTCTACAAAGTAATGATTATAACGCTTAGCGACCGTGCGAGCCGTGGTGAATACAGCGACCGCTCTGGTCCGAAAATTGAACTGGAACTTGCTGCTTTTTGCGAAAAGGAAGGCTGGAAATATGCAACAGACATGAAACTTATTGCTGACGATGCCGAAGCTCTAAAAACCTTGCTTTGTGAAGCACGCGATAAGCAGTACGATATTGTGATTACAACAGGCGGCACCGGCATAGGCCCGCGCGATATAACACCTGATGTGGTGAAACCATTTCTTGACAAGGAAATACAGGGAATAATGGAGCTGATCCGGTTTAAATACGGAAGCGTTAAACCCAATGCTCTGCTTTCGAGGGCTATTGCCGGTGTAATGGGAACAACCTTGGTGTATACTTTGCCAGGAAGTGTAAAAGCTGTTGATGAATACATGACCGAAATAATACCTACACTCCGGCACAGCATTTATATGCTGCATAACCTCGATGCGCATTGAGGTAATCTGCAATTTCCCGGAAGAATGAAGCCTTTTTCGATTGGGGCCGAAATCAGTCCCTAATTGTTTTAAACGACAATACCGAAATTGTACCGATTACAGCCCCGCCGGCTGCAATGTATTTTACTGTTTCGCTGTCAATGAAGTAAAATATCGAAATCATCATCATTCCCCACATTAAGAGTAGGGAGAAGATTTTAATATTGAACCTGATACCGCGCTTATCGATAAAATCGCTTAAAATCGGTCCGAAAACCCTGTGGTTAATGAGCCAGTAGTGCAATCGTTCCGAACTTCTTGCAAAGGCATATGATGCCAGTAATAAGAAAGGGGTAGCTGGCAAACCGGGTAGTAAAATCCCAAGAATGGCAAGAAACACACTGAGAATACCTACTACGATCAGAAAGATGCGCATAAATTGAATTTCATATCCAACTCAATCAGAATTATAAATATCCGGATAGCTGGTTTTATAAGCTGTTAAAATTACGCAAGTATTATAACTTATTGTATGACAGTGATGTTAAGAAATAGTTAATTCCCGGTAATTAAAATATTAAAGGGCCGTTTAACCTTCTTTTTTTCTGGTATAACTCCTGAGGTGTTCCCTGTACCATGTTGGATCCGACATACGCCTCCATGCCGATTTACGCATTTTCTGATTAAACAGTGAATATCCAAGTTGTCGGAAAATATTAAAGAACCTCATGGCAAAATACAAAACGGATTCCGAAAAACGGGCCCGGCGTGGCGAATTCACTTTGTGAACTACACGCGAAACATAGTATTTTTCTCGCAACGACATTTGTACAGGCAAGGTTTGAGGGAATCCTAAAAGTCTGTTGGCGAGCGCCAGGTTTGATTTCAGCTGATGGACCGACTTGCCGTAGTTTTCGATAAGCAGGGGAAGGTCAGTATTTGCTGATAAGTGCAACAGGTCGTATAATTGTGAAAGGCGGAATCTGCCATAATAAAAGCCCTTTTCACTCAATTGCACATTCAGGATATTATAAATTACCTGGTGTTCAGTGCAGGGAATATAAGCGTTACCTTTTATTTCCAGTTTCCGGCTTGCCGGTATTATTAAATCTGTATCCAGCAGTTTATTGTCAGGAAAAGCGAAAACCTGGTGATGTATTTCGACGGCAGCAATACGTTCATCCTTTACCAGGCGGGAATAGTGCTTCTGCACACGAACATTTTCCGGGATATTGGCATACAGGGGTTTGTAGCCGGCATCCAGTAATACCTCCGCAGTTCCTTCCAAATCCTTCTCGAAAACAAGGAAATCGATATCGCCTACCATTCGCTCGGCAATATCCGTATATAATCCGCTGAGCAATTGTGCTGTACCCTTCAGGAATACAGGCGAAAATCCGTGCCGGTTCAGGAGTATTGTAAGTTCTTTTGCCTGCCCGATTATCTGTTGATTGCGATCCCGGTTCATGGATGTAAATTCTTCCATGTAGGCCACAAGATCGGAAGGCAGCAAAGGCAATAACCCGGCACGTTCCAGCTGTATGTAGAGCGCAGGGAAAACAAGATGGGAAGTGCTTGTCCACACTATTTTCTCCCATTCCACTGCACCTTTGCTGATTGTGTCGCGTACTTCGCTTATCCTGCCTGGATATTTCCCAAGCGTAAGACACTTGCCGGTAAATAAAAGTGCCTCCAGTTTATTCATGGTCAAAAAGTTCGTGCACGGCAACTACCATTTTCTCGTTGTCGGAATATGTGAGCCGGTAACATGGCAAAGCCAGGAACCAATCAAGGAATTGTGATGCATTAGCCTCCAGGGGCGATAACCATGAGTCAGGTACAAGTTGCATGAAGGCTTCATCGCCTGGCATCTTCTCAACGACCAATCCTGAATCGGGCTGGTAATTCACATAAACAAGAGCCTTGCAGGGAAACCCGTTTTCTATATTTCCGTTCGTTATATGTGGAGCCAGGTAACGGACTGTTTTCCCGACTCCCGGGTAGGTATATTCTTTTGCATCGAGCAACTGAGGGAATTGAGAACTCAAAACATCAACGGCTTTTTTCTTGACCGATACTGCCGCCGGAAAAGAAAACACCTCAACCGATGCAGCTCCAAGCGGTACAAAATCGTCGGCCACAAGGCCGAAACCGGCAGCAACCAGGATTGCAGCAATCGTACTTTTCCCTGAACCCGAAATACCCAGGAACATAATACAACGGTCGTTCCGGCTGATAGCAGAAGCATGGAATACGCCTATCCAGTCAGCATCTGTTTTCGCATACATGCGGTTGAGCAATTCCATCGAAAATTTACCGGTAAAATAATGAGAATCGTCGCGTTTCCACCTGCCGATCATCTGCTCATCGATACTTAGGACAAAATCCTGTTTTTGCATAAAAACACTGAAATGATAATCCCTGGAAGCATTTGTTGCTATTTCAAGATGAGCAAACTTGGGATGGATCATGTATTCAAGGTCTTCGCACTGGTAATCAACGGCGATAACAATATTCCCGGCTTTGTAAAAACGTTGTGAATAAAAATCCGGGGGAAAGGATATGGAATTTTCGTTTTCGGCAAAAGCTATATCTGTCGCGGCAGGAGTAGCTTGTTGCGCAACGCTGTCGGCTATTTCATCAACAAACCGCCTGGCTTCTGCCGGGGGCAAAGTATAGTATTCCGAACACCATTTCGATATTTCGCCATGGGGAACTGACCGCATCAGGCGGGTAATTACCTCATACGCAGGTAATTCGACAAGCGAATAACGGTTGCTTACTTTAAACCAGATGATCTTTCGTTGCTCAGCTGACCGTTCCAGATAGTCCATTGGTTTTAACTTTTCAATATTTCGGGCTGGCACAGGTATATATCAGATATAAAATGTATTACATGATTCAGTTGCTCCTGTTTTCATTCTGTTCGTAAAGAACTGATTGCATCTTTACTCCAATGTAATCCTGTTGCATAAAGCAAGGCTTTCCCTGCTTCAAAGTTAAGGGATTAAAAATATACTGTGAGGCTAGCCATGAAATTAAAATCAAATGGCGATTTCCCTCATTTTCTATTCTCCGGGTTCACCCAGCCGCCCCGTCGACCTGCAACATTTATCCACTAGTATACCCAGGTAAATTTCCGGTTAATCACACTCGTACCACTTTGAATCCTGACCAGGTAAATGCCGCTGGAAGCAGGCGAAAAATGAAATTCGTTGATCCCGTCATTGGACAGAGTATAGGAATCAAGGATGCGGCCGCTGATATCATAGATTGCAACCTGGGATCCTGGAATAAAACTACCGGCAACCCGCAGTATATTTTTATCCGGAATGGGCACAACCGAATAAAGGTCCTCAATTTGTTTATTGTTGCTTACGGTTCCCTCTAATGTCGTCAGGTAAAATCTTCCTATTCCCGTGTTTTCATCATTTAAAACTACCTTGTAGGTATTTCCTGGTATACTAAGGCAGGTTGATGTGCCGGCGAAAATGTCATGCAGGTATACAGTCTCGTCGTTTGGGAGGTTAAGTAACTGTGCACTGAACGTAACCTCAGATCCCCTGTGAGCAATCAGTCCTAATTGAACATAACAACCTTTGAAGGCTTCTCCCGGCAGGCTCTGGATTCCGAAACCCAATTCGCTTCCCTCAATATGCGTATAAACCGCTTTTTCGATATTTTCTCCGTTGAAAATCCCTGCATCGTATCCTTCATCAATTTCAGTAGTTGCCCCGGGGATAAAATACACCTGTGTATTACACGATTTGCCATCAATAACGGCCTGAACATCAATAGATGGCCAGGCCTGCTGAGCGTTTTTTGTATAGGCAGTGAGAGAGTGAATGCGTCCGGCTGAAGGGAAAGTTGCATTAACAGGACCGGCAACCGATTTTATAAAAAATCCTTGCCCGACAGGAATGGCAGCAGCACTTGTAGCATTGTTGATGGTTATGTATCCTTTTGTCACCGGGTTCCAGACATATATTGAGGCATAACCCGGGCTGAAAATCGCAGCATTCTGTGTTACAAAGTTATTGGTTGCATCAGCAAGCAGGTTGGCCGAAAAAGCAGATGCAAATGGATTGCCTATCAGGTTCCAATTGTTCGATCCTGCCGAAACAGGAATTGTCTGAATTCCTGCTGCGAGCGTACCCGAAAAAGTACCGGTACCATTGGACGCCCGCAATATTTCATATCCTTTGCCAACTGTAAAATTTCCGGCATCACCCACGTAATATGGATCAGCAACAGTGGTATTGAAATGCTTCCAGCCTGGAACGCTGTTAACATAAGGGGCAAGCCCGTACTTTGGACTGATAAAGGCAATATTGTTAGCTACGTTAGTAACAAACGACTGAATATTTTGCCCGCTTACAGGTGAAGAAACCAGGTGCCAGTCGGTGGCAGAACCTGTCATATAACGTTCAACCGTAGCATTAACTCCGGCACTGCTGGCAATAAGCGAACCCGTGCCAGTATTATCACTCTTAATTATCAATCCGGCACTACCATTGTTGTTCGATAAGGTTGTAGTCACGGTTAGCGAACCGGTTGGAGCAATAGTAACACTTGCCCCGCTGTTGATCTCCAGGTTGGCGCATTGTTGGTTAGCTGCTGATACGATAGGATAACGGGGAGCACCTGTAGGTATAAGTACCCTGGTTGTGTTAATTGGAACTATAGTTGACCAGTTTCCGAGCGTGTTCCAGTCAGTTGAAGTAGATCCTGTCCACGAATTGGTAGTACCGGTAATACTGATATTGTCAATAGCCCAGGAATATCCCCAGTTCCCGGTATAATTCCATTTAAATTTTACCAATGGCTGTCCTGCGACAGCAGCAATCGCCTGGCTAAAATTAGTAGGGTTAGTAGCCGAGGTGGCCGAGTAAGTCGCTATAACAGTCCATGTTGACCCGTTATTAATACTATAGGAAACAGTGGCCGATGATCCTGTATAAGATAAAAAATAATGGCTGAACGCCAGTGTAACAGTAGCATAGCCGGTTAAATCCAGGGTCGGAGTAATAAGGTCTGCATTTTGAAAATTCCCACTGCCATAAGCATCGCTATTGAGGAAAGCGTAGTTACCGGTTAGTATAGGATTTGGGCTTTGTGTAGTAATTGTTCCGAACTGC
>CAISRK010000405.1 GCA_903887815.1 uncultured Bacteroidales bacterium
AACTTGTTTGCCTTTAAAAATCAGAATAATCTTGTCAAGATAACCATTTAGGCTGCTTAGAAAGATTAAATACCTTCTGAGTTTTTCAGTAGACCCTAACTATCCCATTATTAGAATCCAAAGTGCCTAAAGGCACTTTTTTTGTTTCAGGCTGCAAAGAACTTGTGTCGAATTAATACCTTTGAAAATCCGATATTATTAAGCTGAATACACCCATTATGTCCAAGACGCAAAACACCGATCCTGCTACTTCAGCCAATGTGCTGGATATGTTTACAGTAGCCAATGAATTTTGTCTTTTTACCGAGAAGGCTGAAAGCTACAATCCCGAGGAAGTTTACCAGTACTATGTTAAAATTTGTCCGCTTCTCTACCTGAAAGGTGCCATTCTTCCCCAGGTTGAACCCGACGAGGAATATGTGGGCGAACGCTTTGTAAACGAGGATCAGTGGGAACATATTTATAATGCACTCCGCACTGTGTTTGCTTCAAATGATGATTTTTTCACTTTATCATACGAAAACAGCGATAATGTTCCTTTACGGGCCAGTATAGCCGAACACCTTGCCGATATTTACCAGGATCTGAAAGATTTTGTGCTGCTTTACAAGAAAAACCTGGAGTATGCCAGGCAAAATGCAGTACATGAATGCAGGACATTATTTATCAGCCACTGGGGGCAGAGAATAGCTGCTTTGCTTCCTGCATTACATTCTATTGCTTTTCCTTCGGTTGAAGAGGATGAATTGCTTTATTAGCGATCGTTTCAACATTATATCTACCTGATTATCATACAGTAAAATCCATTTATTATTTTTAGATTTTTGAGTTCAGATTCGGATTAATACCAGTATCTTTGCATTAATTCTTATTTGATCTAAATAATAATAACCTGTGAATCTCAGTGAACTTGACCCCGGCAGTAAAGCTACAATCCTACGGGTAAAGGGACGTGGCGCCTTCCGGAAAAGAATAACCGAAATGGGTTTCGTGGTGGGCAAAGAAGTCACAGTTATTAAAAAAGCGCCATTACAGGATCCGATCGAATACAGCATTCTGGGGTATAATGTTTCACTCCGTTCCAGCGAAGCACAACTCATTGAAATTGATCCCCTCAACAAAAACGGGCTGAGTTCAAATTATTCAGGAACCTTTACCGAAGATTCGGAGAATGCCGGTTATTCTGGCAAGAATAAGGTTATTCATGTAGCTTTTGTTGGCAATCCGAATTCCGGGAAGACCACGCTTTTTAATTTTGCCTCCAACTCGCGCGAACGTGTCGGAAATTACAGCGGGGTTACGGTTGATGCCAAAGAAGCCAGGTTCGAACATGCCGGGTATGAATTTATTATTACCGATTTGCCTGGTACTTATTCCATTACAGCTTATTCGCCTGAAGAGTTGTTTGTGAGGAATTTCATTAATGAAAGCATGCCTGATTTGGTAGTGAACGTGGTAGATGCATCCAACCTCGAACGTAATCTTTATCTTACCACACAGCTTATTGACATGGACATCAGTGTAATAGTTGCGCTGAACATGTTCGATGAATTGCAGCATAAAGGTGATCTGCTTGATTTCGACCATCTGGGAAAGATGATGGGAGTTCCGTTTGTTCCCACTGTAGCTTCGAGGGGGAAAGGAATTGATGAACTTTTTTCGAAAATAATTGAGGTATGCGAAGGCAGCGACCAGGTTTCGAGACATATACATATCAGTTATGGGCGATCACTGGAAGAAGGAATAAAGTCGATACAAAAAAGGCTGCGGATTGCTGAAAACGAGGACCTTCTGACTAAAATATCGTCACGTTTCCTGGCTATAAAATTGCTTGAAAAAGATCCTGATGCTGCCGATAAAGCAAGCAGGCTTATTAATGCTCAGGAAATCAAGAGTACTGTTAAAAATGAGCAGTCGAGGATCGAAAATGAGCTTCGTGATGATACCGAAACCCTGATCACTGATGCAAAATATGGTTTTATTGCAGGTGCGCTTGCCGAAACATTGAAAGTGAACCCTCAGACCAGACGCAGGAACAGTGAAATTATCGACACAATCATTACGCATAAGGTATGGGGCATTCCAATATTTATCGCTTTAATGTGGGCCACTTTTTATGGCACATTCAAAATTGGCAATTATCCTATGCAATGGATTCAATGGATGGTACAGGAACTTTCTACATTTATCGAGGCTGAAATGGCTGAGGGAATGTTCAAGGACCTGCTGATCCAGGGAATCATCGGTGGCGTAGGTGGTGTTATCACATTCCTGCCCAACATTCTGCTCTTGTACCTTTTTATCTCTCTGATGGAGGACACCGGCTATATGGCCCGGGCTGTTTTTATAATGGATAAGCTAATGCATAAAATCGGGCTGCATGGCAAATCGTTTATACCGCTTTTAATGGGGTTTGGATGCAATGTACCGGCAATTTTGTCGACCCGGATTATTGAAAGCCGCCGCGACAGGCTTATCACAATGCTTATTAATCCTTTTATGTCGTGCAGCGCGCGCCTGCCGGTTTATATCCTGTTTATTACAGCATTCTTCCAGTCGTACCAGGGAACCATACTGTTTGGCATATACTTTACAGGAGTATTGCTGGCGATTGGGTCAGCCCTTATTTTCAGGAAAACGATTTTTCGCAAAAAAGATGTACCTTTTGTAATGGAACTTCCGCCCTATCGTATTCCGACTTTGAGAAGCATTATTCGGCACATGTGGCACCGGACAAACCAATACCTTAAGAAGATCGGCGGAATAATCCTAGTTTCGTCAATCATAATATGGGCTCTGGGATATTTCCCAACGCATTTTACGGAAAAGAATAGTATTGAACGGCAGATTTTGGATAAAAAAACTGAATTAGCGCAAATAAATCAATCGGTTTCTATCCCCGGGCCTGAAAAAGAATTTCAGGCCGGAAAAATTACCCCGGTGATTGACAGCCTTGATTTTGCCTTGCGTTCAGCACAACAAAAGAATTCGTTTATAGGACGCATAGGCCACTTTATCGCCCCGGCAATGAAGCCATTGGGATTCGACTGGAAGATGAGTGTAGCCCTGCTTTCGGGCCTCTCGGCTAAGGAAGTTGTGGTTGGAACTATTGGAGTCCTTTACCAAGCCGAAAGTTCGACAAAAGGGACTCAATCGCTGGTTACCAAGCTTCGTGAACAGTACCATACAAGTGGAATAAATATAGGAAAACCTGTATTCACTCCTCTTATTGCTCTCAGTTTCATGTTGTTTATTTTAATCTATTTCCCGTGCATTGGGGTTGTTTCGGCAATAAGCCGCGAATCGGGGCACTGGAAATGGGCAGTATTTGTAGTTGTTTATACCACAGGTTTGGCGTATCTTGGTTCGCTGGCTTTGTTCCAGATTGGTTCACTTTTTTTTTAATTCGAACAGTATGAACTGGATAACAACACATTCCGCCCCGGTTTTTTACATTCTGCTGATTACAGCTGTTTTCCTGCCTAGGATACCCGTACTTGGGAAATATTTCCGGAGCGTGAACACGCTTGTTCATGAAGCTGGGCATGCGTTTATGACACTTATTTTAAGCGGAGAAGTAATTGCGGTAAATATTTTTGCAGATACTTCGGGGACCACAGTAACAAAAGCGAAAGGGAAATTTGCCCAGGTCCTGATTGCAATGGCAGGTTACCCGGTTTCGGTGCTTACCGGGTGGTTGTGCCTGTTCCTGCTTCGTAACGGATACTACCTGTATATCCTTTTTATTTTAACCAGCATAACCCTGGTAATCATGATATTATCGCTCCGGAATGCCTATGGTTTATTCTGGGCCGGAACATTTGTTGTACTTAACTTGTTACTTATATACTTTAATAATACGAATCTCATTTTTTTATCTGCAGCCTTTTTCTCATTGATTATTTTTACCGACGCCATCATATCTTCATTTGTACTGATGGTATTAGCGATAAAGCAACCCAAAAAGGCCGGCGATGCAACAAACCTTAGTAAAACAACAAAAGTTCCTGCCTCGGTATGGGCATTTGTTCTACTGGCCTTTACCTTGTTTATTTCCTGGTTTTCGGTTGTAAACTATTTTCCAAATGTTAAAAACCTGATCTAAAAACCTGATGAACCTACAGGAAATATTAACTTACTTGATTATCGCAATAGCGGCTGGTTATGGTATTTTCAGCCTGTACGGTGTACTTTTCCCCAAAAAACAGGATAACCAGCATGGATGCTCGTCAGGCTGTAATTGTGATGCCGTGAAAGTGCGCAAGGAGTTGCTTGTAAACGTGAAGAAAAAAATCTGACGAAGTTTTATTTAATTTTATCCAGCCTGTTGAGCCCCTCGATGGCTTTAGGATCGTTTACGATGATTTTTAACACCTGCTGGTAATCGAGTCGGGCCTTTTCTTTTTCTTTCTGCAATTCATAACAATAGCCCCTGTTGAACCAGGCATCGGAATAATTGGGATCCATAGTGATAGCCTTGGTAAACCAGGTTTCAGCCTCCGGATATTTATTGAGGTAAACCAGGTTTACATAACCTATATTATAAATTGCCAGTTTGTTGGCAGGATCAAGCTTCAAAATAGTTTGATAGGATTCAATGGATTTTTCGGGCAGATTGTTTTCCTGGTAAAGTAATCCCAGGTCGTAAAGGGCTTCGGTACTCCGGGGATTTGCCTTTACAGCGCTTTTAAAATATTCAATCGCCATTTTCGGATCTTTTTTCTCCCAGATATATCCTAATTGCATCAGTGCATCAAAATGCGACTGGTTTATAGTAACAGCACGACGGAAACTTTCGATTGCAAGGTCCATTTTATCGTTTTCCATAAGAGCCATTCCTTTCAGGTAATAAGCATCAGCCCTGGCAGGGTCAATTTCTATTGCTTTCTGGATTGCTGCAGCGCAATTCTCGTAATCCTTCATAACCAGGTAGAGCTTGGCTTTTTTAAGATACGTATCCCCATTTTTCGGATCAAATTTCAATACCTGGTTTAAAGCAGATCG
>CAISRK010000406.1 GCA_903887815.1 uncultured Bacteroidales bacterium
AACTTGTTTGCCTTTAAAAATCAGAATAATCTTGTCAAGATAACCATTTAGGCTGCTTAGAAAGATTAAATACCTTCTGAGTTTTTCAGTAGACCCTAAATAAAACTATTAACAAACATTTAACTGAATAATTTACCTTGAAATCATTCAATTGTTTACTTTTGTATGCAGTAAATTACATATGAACCGGAAGCACCTTCATTTGTTCCTGAATAAAGCTTTAGCCATACTGCTTGCAGTACTGGTAATGGCTGGTGCTTTAGGCTTTTCGTATAAGGCGCATTATTGTCATGGTAAACTGTCGGGAATAGCATTTTTTACAGAGCTGGGAATTCAGAAATCTGCTACCTGCGGCTGTCAGGATGATGAATCCGGGATGAATTCGCAACCGAAAACGGACAAACCGGTTTTTCACAAGAAAAGCTGTTGCTCAAACCTCAGCTATTTCAACAAGCTGAACATCGATTTCCCTGTAAAAGATTTTACTCCTTATAAATTGATGCAGCCTGCCGTTAGCACGCTGTTTATCAATACGTTTAACATATCCGGCAATAACGAAAATATTTGTTTAGTTGCGGATACCGGCTTAAAGCCGCCGCCCCTGTCGGGGCGTAAACTTGTGCTGTACCTTCACCAGCAGCGCATTCCCCTGATTAGTTAAAACTGCCGGATAAGGTTTTATGCCTTTCCCGCAATTGCCTTTCCTGCCTGCTGAAAACAGGTCAGGCCAGGTTAATTTCCAGTTTTTCGTTACTGATCAAATCAAAAAAATGTTAAAAAATAAAATACTTTTTAGTTCATTTTTCTGCCTGCTGCTTACAGCGCTTGCAGGAAATGCATCCGCACAGGCCCTCAGCGGTATTGTAAGCGGTGCGCAGGGAGGATCGAAACCCGAAACACTTGCAGGCGTGAGTATCCGCTGGGCAGGCACTTATTCGGGAACAACTACTGATGGAACGGGGAAGTACCGTTTGCCCCGCCGAGGCATTACAAACCAGCAAATCGTGGTGAGTTTCATCGGGTACCGCACCGATACAATTGACGTGCAGGGAGTGAACCACCTCGATATAGCTATGGTTGAAGCCAGCAGCGAACTGAGTGGGGTTGAAATCAGGGATCACTCGGGCGGCACCTATATTTCGCAGGTCGATCCGCACAAAATACAGGTGATTACTACAAAAGAACTCCGTCGTGCAGCCTGCTGTAACCTGGCCGAAAGTTTCGAAACCAACTCATCGGTCGATGTAAACTATGCCGACGCCATTACAGGTGCAAAACAAATCCAGATGCTTGGATTATCAGGCGTTTACAGCCAGATCATTACCGAAAATGTCCCCCTTGTCCGCGGGCTTGGCAGCTCATTCGGTATGGGTTATATTCCCGGTTCGTGGATGGAATCCATACAGTTATCGAAAGGAGCATCGTCGGTTGTAAACGGGTTCGAATCCACTACCGGCCAGATCAACGTTGAACTCAAGAAACCGGCAACCAGTGAGAAATTTTTCATGAACCTATACGGGAACCAGCGCGGCCGCATGGAAATAAATGCCGACGGAGCCATTAAACTTAACGACAAACTGAGCACTATGGTCATGGGGCATTACAGCCATTTTAACAACCCCAACGATGCTAATGGCGATCTTTTCCGTGACCTGCCAACACAAAACACATTCAATATTATGAATCGTTGGGATTACATGAATCCGGGGAAATTTGTTTCACGATTTGGTATCAAGTATATCGACGAAAAAAGAATTGGCGGATTCCTTGACTTTAATCCTGACACATACAAGCAGGATACGATTGGGATTTATGACGGAACAAAAACCTATGGCCTGCAGGTCCGCACAAAACGCCTCGAGAGTTTCTGGAAAAACGGGATCATGTTCAAGGACAAGCCCGACCGCAGTGTTGCACTCATCCTTTCAGGGATTTACCATAACCAGGAAGGATTTTTCGGTTTGAACAATTATTCAGGAACCCAAAAGAGTTTGTATGGCAATTTATTGTACCAGGATGCGATCGGTGGAAATGCGAATCACAAGTTCACAACCGGATTGAGTTTTATGTACGATAATTACAAGGAGGAATATGCACGCACCGATTTCACCTATTTATACCAGGTTACCGGTGGCGACAAAGATGCATATCCCGACTCGCTTTTTACAATCTATAGTATGCACGACACTACGTACAATATGGACCGCAAAGAGATTGTACCCGGTGCCTTTTTCGAATACACCTATAACCTGAAGGACAAACTTACACTTATTGCCGGACTTCGTGTTGACCATCACAATACATTCGGTACTTTCTATACGCCGCGTATACATATCAGGTACAAAATAACTCCTACCACCACTTTACGGGCTTCGGCCGGGAAAGGATACCGCACGGCCAACGTGTTTGCCGAAAATTATTCTATTATGGCCAGCCAGCGCGTGATCCATTTTGTCGACAAGCTTACGCAGGAAAATGCCTGGAACATGGGAATTAACCTCACCCAGAATTTCAAACTTTTCACCCGCGATGCGCAGATCGATATAGAAGCCT
>CAISRK010000407.1 GCA_903887815.1 uncultured Bacteroidales bacterium
AGAACTTGTAGGTGTTAAAGAAACCCCCGATCTTTACGTTAGTGGTGCCGCAATGGCGAAACTGGATACAATAAGGAATGCTTTTCTTTTTATTGAAAAAGGCCTGATACTTGAATACGGAAGCATGGAACACCTTTTCATTCCAGAAGAGTGGAACCGGAAAGGAATAAAAGTGATTGATGCAGGCGGGAAAATGGTTTTTCCTTCCTTCTGCGATTCGCATACCCACCTGGTATATGCCGGAAGCCGCGAAATGGAATATGTTGATAAAATTAAAGGCTTATCGTACGAGGAAATTGCCAAAAAGGGAGGAGGCATACTTAATTCGGCCAAACGTCTGCATGATGCATCCGAAACGGAACTTATCGGGCAGGCACTCGAAAGGCTTGAAGAAATTACCTGGCTTGGAACAGGTGCGGTTGAAATCAAGAGCGGTTATGGTCTGAATACGGACGATGAACTTAAAATGCTGCGCGTGATCAGGGAATTGAAATATCTTTCACCCCTTACCATCAAAGCAACATTCCTGGGTGCACATGCAATACCAATGGAATACCGTGGCCGACAGCATGAATATGTTGATATGGTGATCAATGAAATGATTCCCCAAGTGGCAGCGGAAGAACTGGCCGATTATATTGATGTTTTTTGCGATAAAGGATTTTTTACAGTTGAAGATACCGAACGGATCCTGATGGCCGGGATGAAATATGGCCTCAAGCCTAAAATTCACGCCAACGAACTTGATTTTTCGGGTGGGATACAGGTAGGTGTGAAGTATGGCGCTTTGTCTGTCGATCATCTTGAGTACACTGCTGATGCTGAAATTCAGGCTCTTTTGAATTCCGACACCATGCCAACTGTTCTGCCAGGGGCAGCTTTTTTTCTGAATATGGTTCATGCACCCGCACGCAAAATGATCGATGCCGGTTTGCCGCTCGCTCTTGCCAGCGATTTTAATCCGGGGTCGTCGCCATCGGGGAATATGCAACTGGTGCTTTCGATGGGATGCATAACCTTCCGCATGACTCCTGAAGAAGCAATAAACGCCACCACACTGAACACTGCCTATGCGATGGGTGTGAGCGAAGAACTGGGCAGTATTACAATTGGGAAAAAGGCCAATGTTTTCATAACAAAGCCTATCCCCGGAATCGAATTTATGCCTTATGCATTTGGAAGCAATAAAGTGGATACAGTGATCCTGAACGGAAAAATTCTTTAATTTTGTATTAGGAGTAATGAACTTAGATCCAAAAGAAAAAGCCGCTTATGTTGCGGCTTTTTATAAAGGAAATGGAACCGCTTTTTAGGATTACCTGTTTATTACTACCTTTTGTATTTCGGTAAATCCGTTAACCTGAATATGAACCAAATACATTCCGTTGCCGAGTTTTTGACCGCTGTCGGAGGTGCCGTTCCAGGTGAAGTTTCGTGTACCTGCACTGAATGAATCATTCAGGAGTTCAGCAACTTTTTGTCCTGATGCATTAAAAACGCTGATATATGCCTGCGATGGACGCTCGCAGTTGAGTTGTATGGATGTCTGGTCACTGAAAGGATTCGGATATATTTTTACGCTGGCACCTGCTTTCGACAGGTCACCAGTGCCAACACCCAGCGGAACCCAGTCGGCTACAATATCCTGATAATAGGTCGCATTGACGGGAGCAATATGCTGTATTGCAGGGCCTTTATCAAATTCGACAGTTAAGAATGGACCCTGGTTACCATTCGAAGCGGAATTGGTACTAGTATACTCAACCCAAATCTGGTATATGCCATCGGGCATATCAGCACCGGCCGCATTTTTTCCGTCCCAGGTTACAGTATGCGTCTGGTGCGAAGTTAAAGTTGCTCCGGTAGTTGCTGTTACAGTATTTCCACCTGAGCTGGCATTCCACTTCACGAGGTGCTGTTTGCGGGCATTAGCCATTACTTTTCGCGAAACAACAAAAGTTCCGCTGGCGTCTTTAATCCAGATAGCTAAAACATTCCTCGGAGAGTAGGTTGAATTATTCGTATCCGTTTCCGCTTTTACAAAGACAGGTACTACCGGGGTCACAG
>CAISRK010000408.1 GCA_903887815.1 uncultured Bacteroidales bacterium
AATTATTTTAATCCCTTTGCCTTAATAAAAGCCTGATCCAGATCGTTAATCAGGTCTTCAGCCGCTTCGATGCCAACCGAAAGCCTTATCAATGAATCATTAATTCCCGAAGCCAGGCGTTTTTCGCGTGGTACCGATTTATGTGTCATTTGTGAAGGATGACAAAGCAGGCTTTTTACTCCGCCAAGACTTTCAGCCAGTTTGAAATATTTCGTGGAAGTAACAAAAGCTACAGCGGCTTCTTGCGTATCATTTTTAAGCGAAAACGAAATCATCCCTCCGTAAAGACCATGTTGCTGCGCTTTAGCTATTTCATGATTTTTGTGGAATACAAGACCAGGATAATTTACATGATCCACATCAGGGTGCGAATCGAGGAACACAGCTACTTTAACCGCATTTTCGCATTGCCGTTCCACACGCAAGGCAACTGTTTCGATGCCACGAATTACAAGCCAGCAATCGTGCGGGCCAAGTACACCTCCCGATGAATTCTGAATAAATTTGAGTTCTTCGGCCAGTCTATCATCTTTCACAACAACCAACCCGGCCAGCAGGTCGGAATGGCCACCAAGGTATTTGGTTCCGCTGTGCATTACATAATCGGCGCCTAGTTCAAGCGGATTCTGAGCAACGGGAGTAGCGAATGTATTGTCAATTACGACTAAGGCTCCAACTGCATGAGCAAGCGCAGCTATGGTTTTGATATCCGAAATCTTTAGTGTTGGATTGGTTGGTGATTCGAGCCAGACCAGTTTCGTATTCTCATTCAGGTATTTGGTAATATTAAGTGCATCCGTTGTGTCGACATAATGAATATTGATGCCGAATTTCTGGTATACATGTGTAAACAGCCTGTAAGCACCACCGTATATATCATCAACGGCAACAATTTCGTCGCCCGACTTCAGCGTTTTGAGTATGGCATCGATGGCTGCTAGGCCAGTGGCAAAAGCGAATCCGGCTGTACCCCCTTCGAGCTGGGCCACAATTTTTTCGAGCGCTGCACGTGTTGGATTATTGGTACGGGCATAGTCGAAGCCCTTATTTACACCGGGAGCTTCCTGCACATAAGTAGCGGTTTGATAAATAGGTACTGATATTGCCCCGGTTAGTTCGTCGACGGGAATGGAATGGATAATCTGTGTGATTTTGTTCATGGTATGTGATTTTTGTTGGTTAACAATTAAAAAATCACTTACCTGAAAGAGCTACCGGAATGAGCATAAAAAAAGCTCTCCCGATAAGTCAGAAGAGCTTTGAAGATATAGCGGATACGATATCGCAAAACTATTTCCAATCTTATCTTTCCGCCAATAGCGGTTGGATGTGGCACCTTGTCCGGTGTGATGCGGACAGGTTGTCAAGGCTTCAAAGGGCCATTTCCCTCAGCCTTTCTTGATAAGTGATGGTGTTGTAAAGAACTGCTGCAAAAATAATAAGTTTTTATATATAAAAGCCATTTGCTATTATTTTGAATCAGAAAAAATCGCAATAAGCTAAAATTCAAGCTTCTAAAATGAGTCAAATTTGTTTTATAAATGAATGCTAAGCAGAATTTTGAATTATTTTACAATGTAAGAACCTGAACTTAAACCTCAGATAATTGTTTTAAATCAAGAATAGTAATAATCATGCAACGACTTACCCTGATCATCTTCTCGATACTGCTTGTAGCAGGTTGCAGGAGCAATACAATAAAAAACGAAAAACTGATGGATAAAGAAGCAAATGGAATTAAGACTGACACGGCAACTTTTGCCGCTGGCTGTTTCTGGTGTGTGGAAGCGGTTTTCCAGGAACTGAAAGGTGTTATTTCGGTTACATCAGGATACACAGGCGG
>CAISRK010000409.1 GCA_903887815.1 uncultured Bacteroidales bacterium
ATTGCAAAATCGGCTGATAAAATCTTTGAGAGCACTGATTTTTATAAAAAGTAGCGGAAATTAACTAGCGAAAAGCAGTCTAATCAACTGGCTGTTAGTATCATTTATTATAAATGTTCCCGACTAACACCCTCCTTGTTTTTATTCCATTAACATTGTCCTGTTTTTCAGGTCTGCTTAAAAGCTAAAGGTTTATATGAAAGATTAATCACTACAATTTAGTACTTTTGAGCCCAAATCCGATATGTTCATGCCGAATAAACTCAAACCGCTTGCTTTGCTTTCGTTACTTTGCCTTACGGCTGTTTTTTCTTTCGCACAGAAATACAATTCGTTTGCGGGTATGAGGTATGGGAAAGTTCTTCCTATGGGTGAATTTGCTTCACACGAATACGGCTATGGAGGTTATGCCTTATTAGGAAACAGCATAGGGGCCGAGGCGGCATGGTTCATTAATCCCAAGTTAGGGTTTGGAATAGACGTTTCGAAATGTGTAATGGGTTTTGCAGCAAGCTATTATGCTGAGGATTACCTTGAGAACACTCCTGAATACAGCAAGGTTGATCTTCTTTCGGGGCCTTACAACCTGAATACTTACATGGCCGGCGCATACTATAAAGTAAAAATAAAAGGCAGGTTCTACTCCACATTTAAGTTGATGGGAGGCATATTCCAGGCCAGCTCTCCTGACCAGTTGTATACGATTGAAGCATTTATGGTTGGAAAAACAAGCTTCTGGAAAACGGGAACTTCAGATGTTAAATTCACATTCCTTGCCGGGGCTTCGGTCGAATACAAGGTATACGATATGGTAAGTTTGCTCCTGCAGGCTGATTTTACCGCTGCTCAGCCGGGGTTTTATTACTCTACCGGAGGATCAACGGGATATACCGATTACCTTAAAATGCCGGTTTTCAAGTTACAGCCCGGTATCAATATTCACTTTTAGCATTAAGAAACGTAAATCTCACATCAATATATTCAGCTGATAATCAACCATCCCTTGAAATTAATCTCATGAAGAACATAAAGAAACATTACCATATCAAAGCAACACCTGAAGATATTTACACTGCTCTAACCAACCCGCTAACCATCGAAATATGGACCGGGGCCACTGCAGTTATGGACCCTGTGGCAGGGACCGAATTCTCGTTCTGGGACGGTGAAATCACTGGGAAAAACATTGAAATGGAACCAGGAAAATTAATTGTTCAGGAGTGGTATTTTGAAGATGAAGAAGGAATGCCGTCAGAGCATAAATCCATTGTGACCATTAAGCTTCATAACGATGGACATTCGACTGATGTTGAATTGCTGCATATCAATATCCCGGAAGAAGCGTTCGATAATATAGTCGATGGCTGGGATAAATTTTATTTTAAGCCTCTGAAAGAGCTAGTTGAAGAATAAAATGGGAAACGGCATCATTCCTCACAATAAACTGGCGGAACTGAAAGCAACCTTCAAAGGCGAAGTATTCGACGACGAATATACACGTTTGATCTATGCCACAGATGCTTCGGCATACAGGCAGATTCCCCAACTGGTTGTAACACCTCTTGACCGTGATGATCTCGTAACACTTATTGCTTTCGCGAAGAGCCTTAATACTTCGCTTATTCCGCGTGCTGCTGGCACTTCGCTCGCAGGGCAGGTTGTAGGTGGAGGAATAGTTGCCGATGTTTCGAAACACATGACCCAGGTTCTTGAGATAAACGAAAAAGAGCAGTGGATAAGGGTTCAGCCTGGTGTAGTTCTCGATGAACTGAATAAGATTCTTGAGTCCTCAGGATTATTCTTCGGACCTGAAACTTCTACATCAAACCGCTGCATGATGGGCGGCATGGTCGGAAACAACTCATGTGGCTCACATTCACTTGTGTATGGAAGCACGCGCGATCATACACTTGAAGTAAAAGCACTACTTGCCGACGGGTCGGAAGTCACTTTCGGCAAGCTTTCGAGGGCCGGATTTGAACAGAAATGTACACTAAATTCGCTTGAAGGTAAAATCTACAGGAACATTAAATCCATTCTGGGCGATCCTGAAAACCAGCATGAAATCAGGGCCCAGTTTCCTGACATATCCATTCACAGGCGCAATACAGGTTATGCCATCGATTTATTACTCGAATGCGATGTCTTTTCGGATTCGAACGAGGAATTCAATTTCTGCAAACTCATTGCCGGCTCCGAAGGCACTATGTGTTTTATTACGGAAATCAAGCTTAACCTGGTCCACCTGCCTCCACGCGAAAAGGCCTTGGTTTGTGTTCACTGCAATACGCTCGACGAAGCATTTAAAGGAAATATTATTGCTCTCAGGCATAATCCTGTGGCCATCGAACTGATGGACAACGTTATACTTGAACAAACCAAAGCAAACATCACCCAACGTAAAAACAGGTTTTTCCTCCAGGGCGACCCTGCAGCAGTGCTGATTATTGAACTTGCCGAAAACACAAGATCTGAGATTGATTTAAAGGCAGAAGCAGTAATCAGAGATCTGCAAACAGCCGGTTATGGATATCACTTCCCCTTGGTATACAACCAGGATGTCAATAAAGTGTGGGCTTTGCGAAAGGCTGGACTAGGTGTACTTTCGAACCTTCCCGGCGATGCAAAGCCGGTTGCTGTAATTGAAGATACCGCAGTTAATCCTCAGGTTTTGCCCGAATACATGAATGATTTCAGACAATTACTTGTAAGGCTGAATCTCGAATGTGTTTACTATGCGCATATTGCAACCGGAGAATTGCATCTGCGTCCCGTCCTTAACCTGAAGGATCCGAAGGATGTAGAACTGTTTCATACTGTAGCCCTTGAGACAGCTAAACTTGTAAAGAAATACCGGGGCTCGCTAAGTGGCGAACACGGCGACGGGCGCCTGCGTGGTGAGTTTATCCCTATGATGATAGGAGATAAAAACTATGCACTGCTCGAGAGCATCAAAGCAACCTGGGATCCGGAAGGTGTTTTTAACCCCGGAAAGATTACCCGCACACCAAAAATGAACAGCAGCCTGCGTTACGAGCGAGGACAGGCGGTTCAGGAGCCTGATACTTTCTTCGATTTCTCCGGGACCAAAGGCATACTCCGTGCTGCGGAACAATGTAACGGTTCAGCCGATTGCCGCAAAAGTTCAGTAATTGGCGGTACCATGTGCCCCAGTTATATGGCTACTAAAGATGAAAACGCCACAACCCGGGCAAGGGCAAATGTACTTCGTGAATTTCTTACACATTCGGAAAAGAAGAATCGCTTCGATCATAAAGAGATTTACGAGGTGATGGACCTTTGCCTTTCGTGCAAAGGCTGCAAAAAGCGAATGCCCAAGCAATGTGGATATGGCCAGGTATAAGGCCGAATTCCTGCAACACTGGCACGATGCTAACGGAATTCCCCTCCGCACCCGTGTTATTGCCAATATCTCGACCTTCAATAAACTGGGAATGCTTGTCCCCTATCTTTTTAACTTCTTTGTTACCAATACCTTTACCTCAGGCTTGATGAAAAAAGTTCTGGGGTTTGCACCCAGCCGGTCGATCCCGTTGCTTTATAAAATGACGCTTCGCACCTGGTTAAAAAAGAACCCTGTACCGGTTAACGCTGTAACAAAAGGCAAAGTATACTTATTTGCAGATGAGTTTACCGATTATAACGATGTGGAAGTTGGAATAAAGGCTGTGAAACTTCTGAATAAACTCGGGTATGCAGTGGAAATCCCGCAGCATGTTCAGAGCGGGAGGGCTTATCTTTCGAAAGGTTTTGTTCGAAAAGCTAAAAAACTGGCACAGGAAAATATAATTGCCCTTCACCCGCTTATCAGTGCCGAAACTCCATTGATCGGGATTGAACCCTCGGCTATTTTGAGTTTCCGCGATGAGTATCCTGACCTTGCCGGAAACGGGCAGAAGGAAAAAGCAGTGGAACTAGCCGCAAATTGCCTTATGTTCGATGAGTTTATTATGCGTGAGGTCCAAAAAGGAACTATTTCTGCAAGTCAGTTTACAGATACGAAACAGCACATCAGGCTTCACGGGCATTGCCATCAGAAATCGCTGGCATCAACAGGCCCCACAAAAGAAATGCTTTCGTTGCCTTTAAATTATTCGGTTGATGAAATCAAATCGGGATGTTGTGGCATGGCAGGTTCATTCGGGTATGAAAAAGAGCATTATGATGTTTCGATGAAAGTTGGCGAACTTGTTTTGCTTCCGGAAGTGAGAAATACGCCCCTTCACACGATTATCTCTGCTCCCGGGACCAGTTGCAGGCATCAGATAAAGGATGGCACAGGACGTACCGCACAGCATCCTATCGAAGTCCTTTTCGATTCACTTATTCAATAGTTATATAGAATGAGAGGTATTTACAGCCCGTTAACCGTTTTCAGGTATTGTCCAAAGTGCGGTTCGGATACTTTTGCTTCCGATTCAGAAAAATCTCTGAAGTGCAACAGTTGTGACTTTAAGTATTATATTAATATGAGTGCAGCTGTTGCGGCTGTTATCCGGAACGAAAAAGGAGAAGTGCTTTTTACCATACGCAAACATGAACCGGCAGCCGGAATGCTTGATCTTCCCGGCGGTTTTGTTGATATGGGTGAAACGGCTGAAAACGCCATCATGCGCGAAATCCTTGAAGAACTCAACCTTACGCTTACAGGTATTGATTTTCTTGCCACTTTTACAAATACATATATTTACAGGGAGGTTGAATACCAGACTCTTGACCTGGTTTTCGAGTGCGAAGCTGAATCCTTTTTGGAACTAAGGACGGCTGACGATGTTTCAGGATTTGTTTTCAGGAATCCGGCTGAAGTAGAACCCGGGGAAATAGGCCTGGAGTCGGTCAGGGAAATTGTTCGCGCAATAGCTGATCATTAAAATATTCGGAATTTTTCTGTCAATTTTAATTACGCAGATAATTATATTTTGAAACACATCTAGTATGTTAAATGTAATTATGTATCTTTATGTATGTTTAACTAAAAATCAAAGACGATGAAAACAAAATTTCTTATAGCCGGTCTTACCGGTGGAGTATTTTATTTCTTCCTTGGATGGCTTGTTTATGGAGTGCTTTTAATGAATTATTATAAAAGTAATACTTTACATTACGACGGATTAAACAGGGAAATGCCAATCATGTGGATGTTAGCCCTTTCGAACCTTTTTATGGGATATTTCCTGGCATACGTTTTTGACAACTGGGCCAAAATCTCAACACTCAGGGATGGATTTTTCGCTGGTTTGATAATAGGTTTATTCACTTCCATAATTTATGATCTCTCATTCCTCTCAATGATGAACCTGATGAATATAAGGGTGACACTGGTTGATATAATAGTATCAGGCGTTGTGCTGGGACTGGTGGGGGCTGTTGTAGGATGGGTGCTGGGTATGGGGAAGAAAGTGGAATAATTCAAATGGATTTGGCAGTTTTGTTAATACAGGAGGTTGCTGAAAAGCGGCTTCCTTTTTTTGTGATCAACAAAATGCAGCTGGATTCCGGTTCAATATTTGAAGATAAACTTAAGTGAGTGCCAACGGCTTTCCTTAAACCAAAGCAATTTACGGATGCTGCGCAACCTTATTTTTTCGTTTTATTACCGGACTTTATGCAAGCATAAGTAATGATCGATCGTGTAATAGGAGGATAACCTGCGGTGATCCCCAAGGGGAAGAACTTAAACCAAAGCAATAAACGGAAGCTGCGCATCCCATTTTTCCGTTTTATTACCGGACTATATGCATGCATAAGTCCGGCATAAATATAAAAAACCCCGCCTATGGCGAGGTAATTGCTTAGGTAAGCGGAGAAGGGGGGATTCGAACCCCCGGAACCTTGCAGTTCAACGGTTTTCAAGACCGCCGCGATCGACCACTCTGCCACCTCTCCTTTGGGACTGCAAAAATATAAAAAAAAGCAATATTACAAAGCCGAATTGATGAGATTTATAAAATAACACGATAATCGCCTATACACATCGGAATATCTGAATATTAGTTTCGGTTCTCCTTTCAAAAAAGTATTTTTGCGGCTGATTCCAACATATATGGTTTTTTCAGTAAAAAGAAACCTTACTGCACTTTACCTGGTGAAAATTGCCAAGTGGATGAACCTTGTGATGCCTGTCATCGTATTGTTCTACAAGTCGAACGGGCTTACCATGAAGGACATTTTCCTTTTGCAGAGCGTGTATTCGCTCACCCTTATGGCTCTCGAAATTCCTACCGGCTATTTTGCTGACAAGGCCGGGCGTAAAACAAGCATTATGCTGGGTGCAACTCTTGGGTTTTCGGGATACCTAATATATAGTTTCTCATTCGGGTTCTGGCAGTTCGTAATTGCTGAAGTAATACTGGGCGTGAGCCAGAGCCTTGTTTCGGGAGCCGATTCGGCGATGCTATACGATACCCTTGCAGTAGCAAAACAAAACGATAAGTATACCAAACTGGAAGGCAGAGTTACCTCAATAGGCAATTTTGGAGAAGCTTTTGCAGGAATCATTGGAGGTTTACTTGCAGTGACATCATTGAGAACGCCTTTCTATGTTCAAACCTGCGTTGTACTGATAGCCCTGCCCGCAGCCATGATGCTTAAAGAACCTCCTGTAAAAGTGCATAAGATAAAACCCGGACTGCGCGAAGTGGGTAATATCATGTACAGAGTTCTTCACGGTGATGTTAAACTGAAATGGAATACATTTTTTTCTTCCATTACCGGGGCGGCAACCTTAAGCATGGCCTGGTTTGCTCAACCTTATTTCCAGCAAATCAGCCTGCCTGTTTCCCTTTTCGGAGTGGTTTGGGCTGCATTAAACCTGAGTGTGGGAATAGCTGCCATGTATGCCTGGAGGTTCGAAAATAAGTTTGGACCACCAAAAACCGTTATTGTTTTTACACTTGTAATATTCAGTTCCTACATTATCCTGCCCTTTATGCCTGGCTTTTCAGGACTTGGCATACTACTCGGCTTTTATCTCGCCCGCGGTCTGGCCACTCCTACCCTGCGCAATTATATTAACCTTGTTACAACCTCTGAGGTGCGTGCAACCGTTTTGTCGGTCCGCAACTTCCTTATCAGGTTGATATTTGCTGTAACAGGTCCTTTATGGGGCTGGATTACTGATAAGTACAGCCTGGGAACAGCTATTATCTCTGCCGGGATTATTTATGGATTGTTTGCATTGGTGAGTATGGCGTTTTTCCTGAAGCACAGGACGTATCAGGGGGAGGTTGATAGGTTGATGAGTTGAGGAGGTAGCCAATGGACTATGGACAATCAACAATGGACAATGGACAATAACAATTGACAATTAATTGATTAAATATTACTTCACAGGTCATTTTGCTTCTTTTTTTCATTAATCAGAATTTAATATTTTTCAGGGATTCAAAATTCCAGTCAGGGTTATTAATCCTGGATTTAGGAATTGGGAACTTGGATTTGTGAACTAGGTCCGCCGGAGTGTGGATGGGATTTGGGACTTTCGTCTTGGTAAAGAAGGAACTTTATGAACGTATAGAAGAGTATCAATCAGATCAATAGATACAGTTACAGTTCTAGCGGGAGTATTTGATATATTATTTTGGAATTCGTTTGAATAATTGCATCAAATACCTACCTTTGCACCCCATTTCCCACCAATGGAGAGATGCCAGAGTGGTCGATCGGGGCGGTCTCGAAAACCGTTGTACCCGCGAGGGTACCTAGGGTTCGAATCCCTATCTCTCCGCAAAATCGTTCTTTGCTTACAGCCATATAGTCCAATATGGTTGATTTTTAAGGGTTTTTTGAACTTGGCGGTTGTTTTAAACCCTTATTAATACATTAATGCGGCTGGAAATTTTCACAATTTTTTCACAATTGTAAAAATGAACCCAGCATGAATAACTTTAAATACCGTTTCATCCTTCGCAATGATATTAAGGCGAAGGATGGCGGTAAATTCATTTACCTCTATGTGAATATCAATGGCAAAACAAAAACGTTCGCTATTGGATATTCTGTTTCCTCTGATTATTGGGTAGAAAGCAAGCAACGGGTTAAGCCTGGTTGTCCGGATTACGCTCTGATTAACACAAAACTTTCAGGCATTCAAAATACTATCAATAACATTGTAATACGCGCTCAGCTTGATCAGCGCGTAATACCGATTTCGGAATTTTCACAAATTTTTCACATTGATCAATCGGCAAAAAGTGTTGACCTGGTTGAATGGATGGAAAAGGATTTAAAATATTTTTCCAATAAATACGCGAAGGAAACAATACACACCTATTCGGCGCAGCTCAGCAAATTAAAGGGCTTCTGTAAATCAATCAAATTTGATGAAATTACGCCTTCCTGGTGGCTCAGGTACGAAAGATACATGATTAAGAGGGGAAACATAGCACATACCCGGCACAAGTCATTTACACACCTTAAAACCTTTATTAACAAAGCTGTTGAAGCTGGAATTATACCGGTTAATCCGTTGAAGTCAGTAAAAGTTAAAACAGGTAAGAGTAACCGGCAATTTTTAAGCATTAATAATGTGAATACCCTAGAAAATCTATTTGAAAAAATTGTGATCCAGAAGCAAAGAAATGTATTACAATATTTCCTCTTTGCCTGTTATACTGGATTGCGGTACACAGATATTAAACTTTTGAAATGGAATAATATAATTGATGGATGCCTGGAGTTGAAATTTCATAAAACAAGTAAATCAGAACGGCTGCCGCTCAGCAAATCTGCAATCGCAATTTTACCCCTGCGAAGATCCGGTACAGATAAAATATTTAATTGTTATTCGAATCAAAAAACTAATGATTACCTGGAAGAGATAATTACAGCTGCTGAAATAAAAAAGCACATTACCTTCCATTGTGCCAGGCATACGTTTGCCACTATTACCCTGGAGCTGTCGGGCGATATTGCAACCGTAAGTAAATTGTTAGGACATAGTAATATAAGTACAACGCAGATTTATGCGCGTGTACTTGACCAAAACAAAAGAAGTGTAATTGATTTATGGGACACAATTAACCAGACTGCAGCTCAAGTATAGTTAAAAATTCATTTCAGGAAGATCAACCAGTTCGATTCCCTG
>CAISRK010000410.1 GCA_903887815.1 uncultured Bacteroidales bacterium
CACTGTGGTAGGGGTATTTCGTATAACCGCACCAATTACCTGGGACGGCATAAAAGAAATAGTTTGGTTATAAATCTTTCCTACCTGAGCTTGTTTAACGATGCGTTTGTCATTGTCGACCCATCGCCATATATAGTTTAACTGGCGGCTGTCAAATTTTATCTGATCGTACAAATTCACTGAAACATCGGCCTCGCCAAAAAGTAGTTCGGTTCCTAAACCCAGGGTTGCATGATTGTGGGTTAATCCGTTCCAAACCTGGTTTGAATTTATTAACCAATCCAATGTGCCGAATCTGAAGGCATGGTAATTTCGTTTAACGATGGTGTCGGACAATTCAATTCCTTTAATCTTTGCTATGTTACTGCGCATTCTCTCAATCCGCTGCAGTTTTACTACAGGCAATTCAAATTTTGATTTTATCTGCAGGGATAATGAGCGGTAATTAAATTTCATTATAATCCCGAATGCTTCGGCAAACAGGGAGGATTCCATATAAAGTGAGCCGGTTTCCTTAACCAGTCCGCCCGCCGGGCTGAATACCTTCGAACCCACTTTTATCTGCCCGCTTACAAAGTCGATAGAATATGTATTGTTCTCATTATCAATAAATCCATCGAAGCCATTACCATTTGGCCTGGCCGTACACTGAATTTTAAGAGCACGGAATAAATCATCAATATTAACATACAGCTGGTCATTGTTGGTGTAAATAACATCGAGTTCAAAAGCCCCGACTCCTTCCACCTCAACATTAACCGGAATTTCATCATATACAAAAGCCGAATTTTCTTTTTCACCAACAAAATTATCCTGTGCTTTTGCTTCTGATCCTGCAAAAGCCAGGAATACAAATACCATCAGAAAAACCTTAAACGCCATGGCATAGCCGGCACACTCTACTTGGGTAGGGTTGGCCGTTCTTTTGCTCATGTTACAGGTTCTCTTCATGGATTATTCCTGGTTGAATGTGATACTGAAACTGCCTGTGAACGTACCCGGTATCGCTGATCCGGGCACATGAAGCGTGCCGCCCACACGCAGGGGGGTTATAAAATTGCAATCGGCGTTTGTTGGAAACGGAACGCCTATTTCTCCTTTTTCGGTTGGGCCCAGGTCGAGTGTTAGCGATGGCCCTCCGTTGCTTCCTGCAAGTGTGATCGATGGAACGATACTTACATTTACATTCCTGCCCTGGCAAAGCTTTATTTCAAATATAGCCGGCTGGGCTGAAGGGGCCATGGATAATAAAATGATATCACCGGTTTTTGTACGGCTGCCATCCGATCCCACTATAACTGTTCCCCCGCTGTTACCCACTATAAAAGTCCCGAAGTGTATAGCCTGGGTAGGCATAACCGTGAGGGTCCTCTGAGGTAAAACAGGTTGTGCATTCGAAACCCCGGCGCAAACCAACAAAACCATTGTTAAAAACAATAGTTTCGATAAACGCCGGCTTGTAGTCAATACTTTAATCATCTGCTCTTTTTTACCCGTATTTTTCATTATTCAATTTTCACTTCTGGTTCGCAAGGTCCAGTTCGGCCTCGGCATAAACCACGTATTTTGCATCCTCGGGACTGGTGTACCTGACTCTGAGTTTCCCGCTTGTAAATGCTGTTCCCACTTCATTTTTCAATCGTATCGAGATGAATCTTTTATTGATATTGGTGTAAATACCTACTCCATTTATTACTCCTACTGTGTAGGGTTTCCCTTGCAAGGGAACATAATCAACCTTGAAATTCCCGTAAACTGAGATATTTCCTGTCCTGTTAACCGTTAATTTTAAAACAGGTATAGTGTCATTCTGAATTTCAAGTTTCAGATCACTAAATGATGCTGCTACCTTTACTTCTCCTGACCTTATTATTACCGGGATACTTATTCCGAAAATCGGGATAAGTTGTACGCTTAAATTTGTTGAATCAACGGGTTTGTTTTTCGACCCAAGGGCCGTGTAATCCTTTTCGGACCTGAAATACAGGTGCGAACGGTATTCACCCGCCTTCATATCGGGTCTCCGTTTGCATTGCAGCGATACCACCTGTGGCTCTCCCGGGGCAAGGGTAACTTTCCGGGGGAAAACCCTAAGGTAAGGTTCGGCCAGCATGGCCAGGGAATCAGGATGCTCAACATTCATAAAACTGCCGTCTTCGTTCATATTCCGCTGTACAAACGAAATTGAAAATGTGGCTGTATCAGAACCTAAGTTTAACAGGTTCAGTTCTTCCTTTTGCTTGTTGCCCTCAAACACTACGCGCTTGGGGGTTACCAGCAGATCGCCCTGGGCTGATAATTGAAGGCTTATCCCTGTAAATGTTATCAGCAATAAAAAGAAAGATTTTCGCATATTATTCTTGTTTGTGTGTTTTTAAGGCAATTCTAAAAATGGGAGAATGCCCTACCTTCGGGCATTCCCCATTTCAATAACTAGTTTTAGTTATAATCAACTGTTACATTGAAAGTACCGGCATATACACCACCAACCTGGGCTGCTTTAACCGATAATGTTCCGCCAAGGGTAAAACTATCGGTTCCTGAAACACTTAATGCGCTGGTAACTGCATCGGCGCCAGCTCCAAGAAAATGGGCTGTCATCGAAGTTATATCCATGGTATTAACGCCTGTTACAACAGGTACATGAGTCACAACGGTTGTTGTTGGTAAAGTTACTGCATAGGTTTCAAGCATAGTTCCTGTTACATTGTATGCAGCATTGGTAGCAAGCGGAGTTGCTGCAGATGTAGCTACACCGCCTGTGAAGCCACGGGTGGTTGAGTTTGAAGGTAAAACTACTGTTCCGCCAAGAGCGTCAGTAAGTACAATTGAACCGAAATGTAAAGGTGCGGTTTGTGTAAGAGTCATTGCTGTAATAAGAACGGCGCCTGCGGTGGTTCCTGTTACGGTTGCTGAGGTTTGAGCCATTACTTTAGTCGTAAATCCTGCCATTAAAACGACAGCCAAAATGATAATTGTTTTTTTCATGATTTTTTGTTTTAAATTTGTGATTGTTGTTATTAATTTGATTTTGATTTTTTCAGGTTGTACTCGTATTGTTTTGCATTTTTTCAGTGTTTCCCATTACATCGTGATAAGAAACAAAGCGGGGGCCAATGCAGCATCCCTGGGGTTCGATTTGTCTTTTTTCTGTCTTTGTGTTTCCCGGTTTTTAGAATTTTTAGACATTATGTTTATTAGTTGTATTGAAAGCCCTGTTGAGCGGAAGTATTTGACAGCAAGTGCCTTGTTTATAGTCCCATGCCGGGTTTTTACATTTCCGGTAGCTGGTCATTTTAGGTGCAAACCTGCCATTACGTTCAGCACTTAATTATCAGCGGAATTTGTTTGAATCCCTTTGAAAAGTTAACCTGGTCTATGTTCATTTCTTTGGTTTTTGGATTATGATTTGCCCTTCTGGTTATTGGTATCGCCCCGACTATTCTCCCTTCCACAGCAGTTTCCTGCTGAAAGAGCCATCGGTATTTGAAAGTTTAATGATTAGGACCTGGGATGTTGAAAAAATATCCAGTTTATGTATTGAGGCTCCCTGCAATTTGTCCTGCAAAAGTTTGCGTCCCATTACATCATATACCATAACATTAGTTTCTTTATTTACCAGGGTAAGATCTACCTCTAGTTGCGACCCGTTTACAAAAACCCTTGCCGGAAGCTGCATTCCTGTATTCTGTTCAGCCGGGGCAAAATGAAGTATAAACCGGTCGGGCGAATCCTTCACTGAAGCTTGAAATTTATATTCCTGCCTGGTTTTTAAATCATATAGCGAATTTTTCTGCCTGTCCTCGAGCCATACTGTTTCGAAACTGAATGGATCAAATGTGTAACTCAGCGTATAGTCACCGTCGGCACCGGGGGTAAACCGAACCGGGATGGCCGGGTTCTCATCGGGGCTGGTAAGGTATTCAACACTCAGGTTGCCATTTTCAGTTGGAATGTACAGGCTTGGGGCTGTGCTAACCTGGCTGAAGAGCTTTGCTCCTCCCGACTGGTTTTCCGGGTAGCCGAAATCAAGCCTGATTTCATCAAATCCTTTGCCTGCATCGGGACTTACCTTCAGGCTTATGCGGTTTACCTGCTGCTGCTGATTCTTGAACCAGGTATTGCTGCCATCCAAAGTGCGAACATTGTTATTCATTCCGAGGCTACCTGAGGATGAGGCTCGCACGAAAAAGCCCTGCATCGAAGGAATATAGCGTGTTACCGAATTGGTCCCTATGCCGTCAGCATCGGATGAATTATAAACACCGTAGTTGTTGGCTGCAGGATTCCATATCCACATATCGTAACCGCTGCCGGAGGCTTTGAGAATGCTGCGTGTCCAGCCTGAGGATGCATACCAGTCAATAGGCGACGGGTAGGGATTCCCCACCATGTTGAAGCCTTTTAACGAATCCACACTGCTGCTGTATGTTACAGGAATAGTGAGGCTCCCATTGGACAGGTTTCCTGAAAATTGCTTGGTTGGGTTGCTCGCCTGAACCGAATACAGATATCCGCGGCCTACCACGAAGTCGGTACCAGGGTGAATGATATTCCAGTTTACGGTTGAAGTGGTATTAAGTTTATATATCCAGCAATTGGTTGGTTCGTTCCATGCATAAAGATCATAGCCGGTTCCATTTCCGTAAGTGCCTGAAGGAAGCCATGAACCGGAAATGGCCTGGCCGCTAACCGGTGATGAAAGGAAATGCCAGTCTTCGGCAATGCCGCTGATATAACGTTCAACTGTGGCTGGAACGTTGGCTGTGTTATGAAGAAGTGATGCCGTGCCGCTTGCATCGGAACGAAGAACAAAACCTGACTGCCCTCCAGAGTTGGTAATGCTACCATTCACTGTCAGCCCTTTCCCCGAAGATACAGCAAATAGTTTACCCAAATTGATCACCAGGTTGTTATTAACCGTAAAATCGATACTTAATAAAGTCCCGCTGGAGTTATCGCTGGTTAAGTTGTATATGCGATTATTCAGATACTGGCTTCCCGAAATGGTTTGGGCAGCGGATCCCGCGTATTCTATAGTAGCTGGATTGGTGCCGGCATCAAGGCGTCCCGAGGTTACTGTAAATGTATTCAGTAAGCGTAGGGTCCCGTTTAAGGTAACATTGCTTGTATTGTTTATCACGAGGCTGTATACCTCATTATTGTAAAAAACACCGGCAGGTATCGTCTGTGCGGAAGTGCCCGAAAACTCAAGGGTGGATGCACTTGAGGATGTATTTATTTTAGCACCTCCGGTAAAGTTCATAGCACCTTTCAAAGTCAGTTTATAGACATTTAACAGTGTGCCGGCTGTAAGTATCAGATTGTTTGAAACTGTAACATCATTCGAAAGGGTAAGGCCTGCACTGTTCGATCCTGTTAAATTATTTGCGGTAACCAAACCATTGCCCGTAACCTGTGCCAAGGTTCCGTTATACGTATAATTAGCGGCAATGTTGTAAGCTCTTGGTCCGTTAAACTGAACTGATCCGGTACTCGCCGTTAAGGATATTCCGCCGGTATTGGCTGTGATCAGGCTGGCTCCGCTATTAAGTGTAAAATGTGATGCATTTGAAATGCCTCCAGTAGGAGTATCATTAAGTACGTAAGTTCCGAAGTCAATAGTCCCGCTTACAATAAAATCGGTATAATACTTTGCATCGGAGTAATCGCCGGTTAAGGTCACATTGGATCCGAGTTTAACTGAACTGCCAGGGTTTGATGAATATGTCACCCAGGCGGAGGCACTTGGATTTGAAAAGCTTATCGTTTGTATTGAACTGCCGGTAAAGATAACCTGGCCGTTTATTGCACCACTACCATCCGTTTTAATCGTCGCTGCTCCTGATGTATTGGTTAAATTACCGGCAAGATAAAGTGTTGAAACCGCACCGCTCGCTGTTGGGTTAAAATCGAATACTCCTCCCGACTGAACGTAATTCCCGCCTACCGTTAACGACCTGCTTTGAATGGTACTGTTGTTTACTATATAACCCCCTGAATTCAAAGTGAAATTCCCACTCAAAACAATATCACCCGTTTGGGTCTTTATGCCCGAGCCGCTTATAACAATATTGTTGAAAGCAGAAGGGCCGATTGTACTGGCTACAGTACTATTAAAAGTCACCGTACCTGAGTTCGGAACAAAGCTACCATTATTTGTCCAGCTTCCGCTAACGGCTAATGAATTTGAACCTGTAATCGTAAGGGTTGCACCTGAATTAATGGTAATATTTTTACAAACTGCTGAAGCACCGATAACAGGTTGATTTGGAGTGCCTGACGGTATTGTCACGTCAATTGCTGAGGTAGGCACGCCACCACACCAGTTCGAAGCTGTGTGCCAGCTACTGCTGGTTGTTCCCAACCAAGTACCGTAGTTTACTGTAATAAGAGCTGAACCTGAAAAAGAAATACCTGTACAATTGGCATCGCTTACTGCCGTTAAAGTGTACGTAGTAGTGCCTGGAGGTGATACACTTATAGTGCGCGGGCTTGCTACAATGCCATTAATTGTTACTGGTGTAGTTCCGTCGGTATAAGTAATACTCCATGGAGAAACTCCGGTTAATGCCACTGACAAATTTGTGGATGAACCTCCGCAAATGGTAGCATTTCCGCTTAATACAGCAGTTGGTAAAGCGTTTACAATTATCGTTCCTGTTGCTGTCACTGGCGGGGTAGTACAACCGCCTGTTGTTGTAACTGTATAATTAAAGGTTCCTGCTACTGATGGAGTTCCGCTTATGGTAACCGTGTTTGAAGCCCAGTTCCCTGCTACTCCAGTGGGTAAGCCCCCGAATGTAGCGCCCGTTGCTCCTGTGGTTGAATAAGTGATATTGGTAATTATGGTGTTAATGCATTTTGATTGTGAATTTGTGCCAACTGCTGAGGTCAGCGTAATTGTATTGTTTGGGGTAACTGTGATCGTTCCACTAGAAGTTACCGGTGGAGTGGTGCAACCGCCTGTTGTTGTAACGGTATAGTTAAAGGTTCCCGATGCTAAAGGAGTTCCGCTTATTGTTACTGTATTCGAAGCCCAGTTCCCTGCTACTCCCGTGGGTAAGCCGCTGAAAGTTGCTCCCGTGGCTCCGGTGGTAGTATAAGTTATGTTTATTATCGATGTATTGATACAAACTGTTTGGGTGCTGTTTGCTGAAGTCAGTGTAATTGTATTTCGCGGTGTCACAGTGATCGTTCCGCCTGCAGTTACCGGTGGAGTGGTGCAACCGCCTGTCGTTGTAAATGTATAGTTAAAGGTTCCCGATGCTGAAGGCGTTCCGCTTATTGTTACTGTATTCGATGCCCAGTTTCCTGCTACTCCCGTGGGTAAGCCGCTGAAAGTTGCTCCCGTGGCTCCGGTGGTAGTATAAGTTATGTTTATTATCGATGTATTGATACAAACTGTTTGGG
>CAISRK010000411.1 GCA_903887815.1 uncultured Bacteroidales bacterium
TGTAAACTTTTTCATAAGTATACGATTTAGATTTAATTTGGTTTTGCTATTTGGTTAATTGTTATCCGACTGATTAAAATATTTTTTAAGGAATATATTTTATACCCCAATTTAATGGGCATACTCCTATTCGTAGTGCAAAATTCGTGATAAATATACGAAAACGCAAGGCTTTTTGGTGACTTTATTAATAAAAAAAAGAAAAAAATATGTAAAACGCATAAAATCAATAAGATATGTTGATAAATTATTTCTTAAATACTAGTTTCCTTCTAATCGAATGTTTACAATCCTCAATGGATATGATATAAACAGAACTAGCCAGTTTACCCGTATCAACCTTAATTTTATTGATTCCATTTGAAACACTTACTTGCTTTGTAGAGAGAATAGAACCATTTATGTCAATAATTTGAATAGCAATTTCGTTACAACCCTCGCTAAATATTTCAACTGTAAGGTCTGAGATTACAGGGTTCGGATAAACAGCCAAAAGATCCGTCAAAGAAGCAGATTTATTTACTCCAACTCCTGAAGAATAATAATTGCCGGACCATCCCTGTGCATTTCCAGTAGAATTTGTCAGGAATACAATGTACATTTTTCCGCTCATCGCAGTAACAGGAGGAGGTAGCTGGTTCCCGCTGAACGTAGCAAGAACTTCCTGTGTTTGCAGGTCGTAAAATTTAACGATATCAGTACTGTCGAAAGTTGTAAATGAAGAAAATACAAATGTCACCGGCAAACCACCAGATGGTGTTATTTTCCAACGGCAGTTTGAATTTGAGCAATAATTATAGGAACCGCTTCCGTCAGAAATTGACCCGTTTGTTGCGGTCAGGGTTGTTGTTCCTGAACAATAAACCGGGAACACGCTTTCAAAGTCAAGTTGCCAGCCTTCGCGGGTACCCGAGCCATTGGTTTTGAATTTAATGAATACTTTGTTTGTTGCCGAAATAATAGTTCCCGGGACCGAACTTCCGGTATAAACTCCCAGGAGCGGAGCCGAAGCATCGGGTCCGTTATAGAGATATAGCGAATCGGAACTGGCTTCAGTATTGAATTTCAGGAAAGTTATTTTGATACTTTTTACGGAATCGTATTCCGCATCATCGGGTGCAATAAGCCAGGAACAGGAAAGATTATTCTTGTAATTATACCATCCGCTTCCGTCTTCAACCGAACCTCTCAGGCTGTTTATTGTTGTAACTCCCTGGCAGGAAGTGGGATACGTATTCTGAACTGTGTCAGGGAACATAGGGATAACCTCCTGGGCAAAATTGAAATTGTTTCCCCCCGGTGTTAGGTTGTTAGTATAAAAATAACCATCCTGCGAACCACCCCATCCCCAGTTGAAGTGATAATAATTTCCTGTCTGGTAGCCATCGCATACAAATGCATGACCGCTTGTCGACTGAACTCCTGCCCAGCCTGCATAATAAAGTGGTTTACGCTGGTTCAGATTGGTTACAAGCAAACTGTCCCAGTCGATGGTAACACTATCCCTGAAAAAATACCGGGTTTCAGGCCCATACCTGAAAAATGTTTTCAGCGAATAAGCTGCTTTGTGATTCCACATACCACTGGCATCCGGGCCATAATCCATATCAACCGAAACGCCCTGGTGGAATAGCAATTCGCTGAGCGGGTTACTAAACAGTAAAGGCTGCGATGGCATTCCATCCCAATGGTAAGTTGTAGATCCGAAATCGGCCGAAATTGTTCCGTAATCCGGATGGGTATAGGTGTAACTTCCCTGCCCGGTCAGCGGGAAACGATAATAATAAAGTAATTGTCCCATCGCTGTGGCGACACAGCCCGTGAGACAGTGTCCTCCTGGACCAGCCGGATCCAACGGGCAGTGGTTGTTGAAGGGTACATCCTGGTCCCATTTCGAAACCAGCAGAGGGTTAACACTTAATACCTGGATTTGGGATTTCTGAGGTACAAAATCATTAGTCAGCAACCTCTGCCATTCGTTCACGGTTTGTGATGTGGGAATTATATTGGTCGTAATGGCATACTCAACCTGGTTTTTATAATTACTCATCCATAGTTTAAAACCATCGTGAAGTTTTGACTCATCCGCATAGATTCCTTCAAATGAATACGCCAGCACAGGTATCACATTATCGGACGCACTAACCACCACGTAACCTTCCGGTTTCATGTTGCATACATAATAAATTGCCGGAGAGCCAATGCTTCTGATCTCAGAAATACCAGTTTCTTCAATTGATACAGGCTTAACGAGGTTAACCCGCTCAAAGTAGAAATTAAGTGCAACTTTAGCGGCTTGTTCGGGTGAAATATTGCCACTGAATGAAATAAAAGGAATTAACAACAGGATGAAAGGAAACAGGGATTTGCGCATGACTGGAGTTTATTTTGAACGAAACTGCACTCAGTTATTATTAGGTTTCCTTAAAACAGGATGCGTTTATTAACAGATAAAAGCATTCTGTTTTAATTCAAACGTAAATCAACTGCTGGATCAAAATTGCATTTCATAACCAGGCTACACATGCCTCAACCGAAAAATGTCAGGACATTAATCGGATGCAAACCGGATTATTCAAGTACAACTTTGTAATAACCGTAGCCTTTCTCAGAGTTTATTTGTAAAATATAGAGTCCACGCCTTAAAGCTGAAACATCCATATTCGTGACTAAATTACCTGTCGAAACAAAATCCTCCTTATATACAACTTTGCCTTCGGCTGAGACTAACCTGATGGTACAGTCTTTACCGGGATCGGTAATATTAACCTGTAACTGGTTTTGAACGGGATTGGGATATACCGAGGCCTGAATGTTTAAATTGCTGCCTGCTAAACCGGTAATTGTTGAGGATGTATACGACAAATCCCAGCCGGTTGCAGTATTGTCATTATCTGTTATGAATACCAGGTATAACTTCCCGGTAGTAAAGTTCACGGTTCCGGGATTGGTATTGCCATGAAAGGTATATAACAGGGCTTGTGTATCCAGGTTGTAAATTGCCAGGAAATCGCCTTCATCGTAAGTGTCGAAGTAATTAAACGTAATGCTTATCGATTTGGCATTGGTGGGCATAAGCTTATACCTGCAAAGTGCTTTGTTGCGGTAATTGTAGCTTCCGCTGCCATCCGAAATATTCCCTGCTGCTGCTGTAATAGTAGTGGTATTGCTGCTGCAGAACGGAGCTGGCTTTGCGTTATATGTGGCTTCCCAGCCATTTGTGTTTCCATTTCCATCAGTAACAAACTGAATAAGCATTTTCCCTGAAGTAGCAGTTACAACCGGAGGAATAGTATTTCCCGTGTAACTCCCGATCAATGGTGAATCAGTAGCTGTTCCGTCATAGATGTTCAGATAATCCTTACCATTTTCGATATCAAACCGATCGAAAGTGAGCTTGATGCTTTCAAGAGTATCGTCAGGCATTATCAGCCAGCCACAGGATGAATTGTTGAAATAGGGGGCAACCGGTCCGCTTCCGTCTTCAAGTGAACCCGTCAGATTTCGTAAGGTATCAATCTGGCTGCAATGGACAACATTAAGGTTGCTGGCCGGAATAAAATTAATGATGGCCCCTTGCCCGTTAGTGAACGAATTTCCACCGGGGTTTAAGTTGAAGAGGTGAAAATAGCCATTATACGATCCTCCCCAGCCCCAGTTAAAGTGAAAATACATGGTATCCTGGTACCCATCGACATTGAAAGCATGGCCACCGGTCCCGAAACCATGATAATACATAGGTTGGCTCAAATCAATCTGTGAACGGAGAATATCTTTCCAAGCTGTGTACGAATAATCATCCCTGTATTTCAATACAAGGCTCTGGTCATAGCCGAAATAATTTTTAAGAGCATTGGCGGCATCGGTGCTGTATGCACCTGAACCGGTTGGACTGTACATCATGTCAACTGAAATCCCAAGGTGATATTGCAACTGAGCCATCTCGAAATTTTGAGAAGTAGCGTAGTTTGCCATTTCGTCCCAATTATAGGTAGTATTTCCGAAATTAGCATAAAGATAGCCATATGGATTGTAGGTATAACCATGTGATCCTGTGCCCTGGTTAGGATATCGCCAGTAATACATAATCTGCGACATGGCTGTGGCAACGCATCCGGACCATACATGCCCGCCGGGACCGGCTCCATCAACCGGGCAAAGATAATTGTACGGAGCTCCCTGGTTCCACATGCATGGAATCAGTGGGCCAACTGTAGTTACTGTCGAAGCATTCCGGTTTGAATTTTGATTAAGAAGAGCTTGCCATTGAAGTGCATTTCCTTCGGTTGAAGCTGTCTGGCTTTCGCTGAGACGGTGTATTACATCAGCATATCCTTCCATCCATTGTTTAAAATTGTCAGGTTGTCCTACCGGCGAATAATCATTTTCGGTTGTATAACCCAGCACAGGAGGTGCAGCATCGTAAGCAGGTACTATAATAAAACCTTTTGGTGCTAGGTTAACAATGTAGTAGACAGGTTCCCCATTATTGTTTATAGTATAATCGCTGGTGGCTTGTTTAAGTCCTGTGCTCTGTGGTATATAAATCCGGGAAAACCCGTTTGCCACCAAACGAGCACTTTGCAGATCAATATTTTGAGCCCTGAGATTGATAAGTACAAGTGAAAAAAGAAGGATAAAGTAAAGTTTCCTGGCCATCGCTGTTTATTTTAAGCCAAAAGTATTGAAAAATAGTTATATAGTAATAATAGTTTGTAAGTTTGTTTAAAGTCAGATACGGAATTTCCAGGTCAATTTTATTCCTGTAATCAGATGGCCGCTTTTATTACAGGGTGATTTGATTCAGTTCCACAAATGATAAACCAGCTGTCGGATAAAAAAGAAGCCCGTAAGAAATTACAGGCTTCAGCAATAAGACAGTGAATAAGTTTATTCCGGTAAACGTGCTATCCAGCCGGATACTTCGTTGGCAACTTTAATGTTATAATCAAGTGCCAACTGCTTGTAGTTAACAAGGTCGACAATGGTGCCTATGAAACACAGACCTGCAGTGAACAAATAGAGTATTCCCATTCCGATCTGGTCGGTAAGGAGGCGTTGAATTCCGGCTACACCTACAAATCCGGCAAGACCTGTAAGCAGTATTATTTGCGGATCCCTGCGGCGGTTGCGGTAAAAATTGGCGAAGTTCAGCATTTGCTGATCGTTGAAGTTTTTCACAAGTGAATCAACATAGACCATTTCCTGCTGCTCGAGCTCAGGCATTAATTGAAAAAGTTTAGGGCTCATTTTGTTTGCGTTTTTTGGTTAATTATCAATTGGTTTTAGTTCGGCAAAGGATTTATTCATTTATTTGTTAATGGGTAATTTACTAGCATTTTTATCTTTTCAATTATACGAATATGAATTCCAGATTTTTTTTTGCCTGAAGTATAATGATAGCCAGTATAGAATGAAAAAGCGAGCCTGATTATCGAAGACCAGAATCTGTAATTCTCTGATTCGTATGAACTTTTGACGCATTTTGAATATTAAGGTTACAAAACAGGAAAGTTTCCTGTAAAAAAAAGCGCCCGGATAAGTTCCGGGCGCTTTTCGTATAAATTTTTGAATGTTTTTGATTGCCTTTAAAGGCCTAAACAAAAAGCAATTATTTAACAACTACTTTCTCAGTTAATTTTCCTTCCGTTGTTTGAACGCTCAGGAAATACAATCCGGGTTTGAAGTGACTCACGTCAATCGACTTTTCAATGTCTCCTTTTGAAACCAACAGGGTTTCATCCGACAGGATTTTGCCTGTCATATCGTTCATCGTAAAATGCATCGATTGTGTTTTGTTGTTATACCCCCGAACCATAATGAAGTTGCTTGCAGGGTTGGGTGAAATGTTCAAACTGCTTACTCCGGGAAGTGATTTAGTTCCAACGTTTCCAGTGTAATAATTAGCTTTGAATCCTGAAGCCGTATAGTATGCATCCGATTGGAAGATGATCCAGAACCCGCCAGAAGGAATCACGATTGGTGCCGGGATGGAATTGCCTGATAAAGTTGCAAGAAGTTCCTGGGTTGTGTAGTTCATTACCCTAATGTTGTCGCCTTCTGCCAGGTCAAATTCATCAAATGAAAGTGTCAATCCGGTTGCATAAGGAGGATTGATTTTAAACTTACAGAGTGTATTATTCTTGTAATTGTATCCTAAACTTCCGTCAGTAAAGGAACCGGACGATTCATACATGTTAGTGGTTGCGGCACACAAAGTTGGTAAAGTTGCATTAAATTCAATCAGCCAACCTCCGGCATTATCAGAGCCATCAGTAACAAAACGGATATACAGCCTGTCGCCGGTTACAACCAGATCCGAAGGAAGTGTACTTCCGGAGAAAGCGCCAACACGCGTGGCACCGGAATTTGTCCCTTTGTAAAAATACAGTGAATCACCGCTTTTTAGGTCGAACCTGATAAATTTCACAGTATAGGATTTTACCGTATCACTCGGGGCAATAAGCCAGTTGCAGTCAAGATTATCACCATAATTTGCGATCGGACCGCTGCCATCCTCGATGCTTCCTTTTATAAACTCAAGAGTTTTGGAAGAACAAGTGTATGGATACATACTTGAATTTGGATAAAAGTCTTTGATAATTCCCTGCGAATCAGGAAATCCATTAGGGTTAGCTGATGTAAAATATCCGTTATCTTGTCCGCCCCAGCCAAAGTTGAAATGGAAAAGTTGCGTTGACCCCGTAACCTGGTATCCATCGCACAACCATGCATGTCCACCTGCAGTGCCATGACCCGAATAATAAAGAGGATACTTTAAATCAATCTGCGCTGTCAGGAGAGCATCCCAGGCTGTGGCCGTGTAACTCGAACGGGTAACATAAGTAGTAGTTGGAGAATACTTGAAATAGTTCTTTACAGCAGCCGGCACCTGATTACTGTATGCTCCTGATCCGTCAGGGGCATAAGTCATATCGACAGCAACACCTGCATGGTAACATAACAGGGCGTTTGCAAGTGCGCCTTCACCATTCAAAGTACTCATTGAATTCTGCATCATATCCCAATCGTAAGATGTATTCCCGAAGTTTGCACTTTGAACACCGTAACCGGGACAATTGTAACTATGCATTCCATTACCAACCAATGGATATCTGTAATAATCCATGATCATACTCATTGCAGTTGCGACACAACCTGTGGGAACTAAATGTGCACCTGATGGTTCGGTAGGGCAGAACTCATTATAAGGTGTTCCCTGATTCCACATAGTGGTAACAAGAGGTCCCACGGTAACATCGGTCTGAGGTGAATCGTTAAGTTCACCGGATAGATACGAATCCCATGCGTGCTGGATTTGAGCTGTTGCGGTCAAAGCATGAATTCGGACATATTTAACCTGATCAATGTAATCAGAGATTAAATAATCGAAAGTGGGATTTGTTCCCGGATCTGACATATTGCTTTCGAAAGAATACCCAAGTACCGGAGTAATGGCGTCATCAGCTGGAATTAAAACGAAGCCCTGACCATTATTCGAAAACGCATAAACTGCAGGCTGGCCTTCTGATTCGAAAGTCGTTATATCGACAATGCTAATTGAATTTGCATCGCAATTTACCTGATGATTAATGGCACGTTCGGTAATGAAATTTTTTGCTGTTATACGGGCCTGGTCCTTGGTAATTCCTTTAGCAAAAAGGGTTGTGTATGCTGCTAATACAAGCAATACA
>CAISRK010000412.1 GCA_903887815.1 uncultured Bacteroidales bacterium
AAACCCGATGAAAAATGTAATAATTAATCCAATAAAAGAAATAACGAGAAATTTTTCAAATTTTACTTTTGTCATGCGTGTTGTTTTCGTTCATACTGAAGGCATACAGTTTCATGCCTAATGACTTTCCAAATAGAACGTGCAAAAGTACACAATTATTGTATATCAATTACATAACGCTTTGTAATATGTGTTAAACCAAAGTCAAACTGCTATTAAAAAATATTAATTTACACTTTTATTTGCCTATAAATAATCCAAAAACCGATAAAATAGCCATCAATATGAACCAGTAATTACCTATTTTTGGACTAATTATTCCACCGGATTTCGTCCGTGTGCAAAAGACTTAATCTATATGATATACAGGTATTTAGGAAATTCAGGCCTCAAAGTTTCGGAAATCTGCCTTGGGGTTATGACCTTTGGAGGCGACACGGTAAAAAACGAACTGGCCACCGTTTCACAAAAAGAAGCAGACATAATCACATTAAATGCTCTCGAGCTTGGAATAAATTTTTTCGATACTGCAGATGTATACTCCGGAGGAATTACCGAAACTGTGCTGGGCAAAGCACTTGGAAACAGGCGGAAAGAAGCGGTTATTGCAACCAAGGTCCGTTTTGCCATGAGCAATAATCCAAATGACACAGGACTTTCCAGATCCCACATTATAAAAAGTTGCGAAAACAGTTTACGACGGCTTGGAACCGAATTTATCGATCTTTACCAGATACACAGCTTCGATGCCGGCACACCTTTGGAAGAAACGCTTCGGGCACTCGAACAGCTTATCGAAAGCGGAAAAGTGCGCTATATAGGATGCTCGAACCTAACAGCCTGGCAAACCATGAAAGCCCTGGCCATATCCGAAAAGCTGAACCTTGAGAAGTTTATTACAACCCAGCTGTATTATTCGATAGGAAACCGGGATATTGAACATGAACTCGTCCCCCTTTGTATCGATCAGCATTTAGGAATATTATGCTGGAGCCCTCTTTCAGGCGGATTCTTCACGGGCAAATACAGAAAAAACAGCAATGACCCTGACGGCAGCCGCCGTAGCAACCGGCAGGCTTCAAGCCTGAAATACTGGCCTGTTGATGAAGAAAAGGGATTCGAAATAGTGGAACAGCTCGAAAGGATAGGGAAAAATTACGATAAAACTGTGGCTCAAACCGCAATCAACTGGCTACTGCGCAGGCCAGCTATATCAACCGTTATCACAGGCGCCAGGAGCATTACACAGCTGAGGGAAAATGCAGGAGCCTCAGACTGGCAGCTTACTAAGGATGACGTTGAATATCTGGATACAATCAGTAAGCCAACCGTACCCTATCCCTTATGGCACCAGATGTATTCTGACGAAAGATAAAATATTAGACTTCCCGAAGTTCAGACTGATTTCAGGTTCAGGATATTTTCGAATTCACAATCGAAAGTATCTCTGCTTCTGCATTTATAGCATTTTCCTGGATCTGTGCGCCCGCCGCAAGTACTTTTTCAACGAATGCTTTATCGTGTAACCCGGAGGCGTTGATTTTCACATTCAGGAAGGCACCTATAACGGCTGAGCGGGCTGCCAATGCTCCTACCCCTGCATCGGTTACTGAATTGGGGTTACCTGTTTCAGCCATGGCTTTAATAATGTCCATGCATTCAAACGAACGTTTCATCACCCTGAAAGGAACTTCAATGGCATATCGGGTCGCATCCTGGATTGCGGCGGTTCGTGCAGCTTTTTCGTCATCATTCCCTTTGGGTAAACCGAATGCATCCATAATCAGGTTAAATGCACGGGTATCTTCATCAACAAGCATAAGAAGTTCGTCCTTCAATGCCTGGCCTTTTTCAGCCCAGTTGCTGAATTCTTCCCAACGTTCGTCCCAGCCGGCTTTATGCGATGAAAGATTCGCCACCATGGTTGCAAGCGAAATTCCCAGGGCACCCATAGTTGCAGCTATTGAACCTCCGCCTGGAGCAGGTGATTCCGAAGCTGTTTCGTTGGCAAAACCTTCAACCGTCATACCAACAAGCTTATGACTGCTGTTTCCTTCGAGCAGGTATTCTATAATTTTTTCTTTCGGATTAAAAGGTTTCAGATCATCAAGTCCAAGCGATTTGATTGCTATCTTAACAAGTTCTTCCTGCGATACCCCTACTGACCTGTTTTGCTTACGCAGAAAATACTTCCCTGCATCTGTCATGGCTTTTAAAGGGATCAATCCAACCAGTTCGGAACCTGTTACCCGCATTCCACGTTCTTGGGCTTTAAGGCAGGCCTCTTCAAAAGCCACATGAACCGGTGTTATACTTATATTGGTAAGATTAATCGAAACCTGGGCAATACCATATTCCTCAATAAACCAGCCAATAGCCTTGCATGCTTTTAACGATCCCGGCGTCCAAATCTCCTTGCCGTTTTCGTCCTTTTTTATTTTTCCTGTAACCAGGTTTCCTTCACGTACCGGGCGCCCCTTTTCCCTGATATCAAAAGCAACTGCATTAGCCCTGCGAACAGAAGTTGTGTTCAGGTTTACATTATAGGCAACCAGGAAATCGCGCGCTCCAACAGCAGTTGCGCCAGTGAGGGCAACTTTTTCGTTAAATCCGGCCGGACCGAAATCCGGTTTCCAGTGCGGATCGGCCAATTTCTTGGGTAATCCCTCGTATTCACCCGAGCGATTATTAGCAAGGTTGCGGCGTTCGTCGGCGAAGGCCGCGTTTTCGTAGCAATATACCGGAATTTGAAGTTCATTCCCAATACGTTTGGCAAGTTTCCGCGCGTATTCGGCTGTTTCTTCCATTTTAATACCTGCAATCGGTATAAGCGGGCAAACATCCGTTGCACCAAAACGAGGATGTTCACCTTTGTGAATGCGCATATCAATAATCTCGGAGGCTTTCTTAACTGCCTGGAAAGCAGCTTCAATTACCTCATCGGGTGTTCCCACAAAAGTCACAACAGTACGGTTTGTTGCCTTTCCGGGGTCAACGTCAAGTAAACGCACCCCTTCGACCGATTCGATCCGATCCGTAATTTGTTTTATGATTGCCATGTTGCAGCCTTCGCTGAAATTTGGAACGCACTCGATCAATTGCTTCATATATTTTTGTTTTTCAATTATTTAGCTAATTATTAACAGCATAAAAGTTGCGCAAAATTAGTAAATAACATTTTGCTTAACCTAAAAGTTTTAATTTTTATGAAGCATGGCTTTAAGCCATCATATAATCTGTCTACCCGTCCTTATTCCATTGGGGTATTCCACATGCAAAGAAATAATTTTACCTTTGAAAAAAAAGTACCATGCTAATTGAAATTGCGGTTTTCAGCCTCGAAGCAGGTATTGCTGCCGCTGAAGCCGGTGCCCACCGGATCGAATTGTGCTCGGCGCCTGCAGAAGGCGGGCTTACCCCTTCGGCAGCAACCATGCGCCTTGCACGAAAGTATATTAAAATCCCTGTTCATGTTATGATTCGCCCGCGGGAAGGCGATTTCTGCTATTCGGCAAAGGAATTCGAAACCATGCTGCTTGATGTGGCCGCCGCAAAAGTGGCCGGTATGAACGGAGTGGTAGCAGGAATCCTAAACCCTGATGGAAGCGTCGACACTGAAAGAACAGCCATACTGGTCGATACTGCGGCTCCGATGAATGTAACCTTCCATAGGGCTTTCGATATGGTTAAAAACCAGGAGGAAGCGCTGGAGGATCTACTATTTGCCGGGTGTACCAGGATACTTTCGTCAGGCGGGCAACAAACTGCACTTTTGGGAATCGACAGGCTCGCTGAACTTATACAAAAAGCTGGCGAACGAATATCCATTATGCCGGGCAGTGGAATTAATGCATTAAATATCAAGCATATAGCTGATATTACAAAAGCGAAGGAATTGCATCTTTCGGCAAGCACATTTATTCCGGGCAAAATGTTATTTAAGCAACCTGAAGTAAGCATGGGAGGCAGCAGTACCATCCCGGATTATGAAATCCGGCAACCTGATAAAAAAACAATTCGCGAAATAGTCAGGTTATTCACTTTAGCTTAATGGATTGTTAAACTTACTCCTGGCCAATTTACCACGAAAACACCAGGACTGCCAGGGTGGTTCACGAAAGCTATCTGCATTATTATGCATCTTTCACTTTCAAATAAGTTATTTCTGCCATATCCAATATTCACAAAATGATTGTTTCCATTCTGTTCATCCTGTGTGCCATGGTTCTATACTGTTTTGGTACTTACCTACTTGTGAAAGGAAGCTCGGCAATTGCACTTCAAGCAGGCATTTCTCCCATTGTGGCAGGATTAACAATTGTTGCCTTCGGAACCTGTTCACCGGGGCTGGTGGTAAGTATACTGGCAAACATCGCTGGCAAGGGAAATATCGTGATCGGTTCTGTTATCGGCAGTAACTTTTTCAACATAGGAATTATACTAGGAATAGCAGCCCTCGTTTCGCCCTTGAAAATAAAAATGCAATTGCTGAAAAGGAATATCCTGATTCTGATTCTTGCCACTTTCGGATTCATACTATTATTTAACGACAGGCATATCAGCCGTGGGGAAGGATTAATGCTTTTATCTGGTATCCTTATCTATACTATACTTACTATTTATTTTGCCCGAAAAGAGAAAAGCCGGGAGGTGCAGGATGAATTCCTTGCATCCGCCAACAAAATAAAAACCAAATGGCAATGGTCAACTGCAATGATATTGGCCGGAATCGGAATTTTGGTGGCAGGATCGGAGTCACTCTTAAAAGGGGCTGTCGATCTTTCCCGTATGCTGGGAGCAGGCAACACGATTATCGGCTTTACAGTTATTGCAGCAGTCTCAGGCATGCCTGCTCTTATTTTTTCAGTGGTAGCAACCAAACGTAAGCAATATGACATTGCTTTGGGCAATATTATAGGGGCTGGAGTTTTCAATATTCTTGGCACGACTGGCATTTCAGCCATTATCGGCCCGCTTTCGGCAATTGCGGTAAGCAACATCGATCTATATGTTATGATTGGGGTAGTATTACTCTTACTCCAGTTTTTCCGGGCAAATCAAACACTCAAAAGGGAAGATGGATATTTTATGGCTGGCATATATTTCATGTACATATATTACCTGTGGCCAAAATGAGATGCCAATGCGTTTAGGCAGATTCAATTGCAAAACTGAAACGCCTTATCGCAAAGTGCTATTAATCTAAACAATAACGATCCACGGCAAACACCTTCCTTATATTTCAATTCTCAAATATTTTGATTTTTATTTATGTTAGTATTTGAATGTTTTTTTTAGTTTTGCTTAAAATAATTTCAAAGAAGATGAACTATAAAGCATTCAGCACATTTTTAGTTAGCCTGTTCGTTATAACAGCTTTATTTGCTCAAAACACCGACAAACCGAATGGGATTACACCCGGAACC
>CAISRK010000413.1 GCA_903887815.1 uncultured Bacteroidales bacterium
CCGATGTATTGACTATTTTTGTGCTCTTACCCCTCAAAATGAGAATACTGCTTATCGATAATTATGATTCCTTCACATGGAACCTCCATCATCTGATTGTTGATGCTGGTGTTTCTGTTATTGATATAATTGAAAATGATAAGGTTACACCGGATATGGTTGAAAAGGCGGATGCCCTTGTTTTTTCTCCCGGCCCAGGGCTTCCCGACGATGCCGGCCTGATGAAAAGTATCATCAGAGAATTTGCCGGGCGAAAAAAGATGCTGGGTATATGCCTGGGTCACCAGGCCATTGCTGAAGTTTTTGGTGCAAGCCTCCTGCACACCGATGAAATATTTCACGGTACAGCCACTCAACTCGTGATTTTGGAACAGGATTATATTTTCCGCGATATGCCTCCGATACTAGAAGTTGGACGTTACCATTCGTGGGTTGTGAACCAAGGATCTGTGCCTGAAGAACTGCTGGTGACTGCCGTCGACCAGGCAGGCGTTATTATGGCTATCAGGCATAAAACACTCGATATTACAGGCATGCAGTTTCACCCGGAATCAATAATGACTCCGTTGGGCGAAAAAATGATAAGGAATTGGATAACAGGATAAAACTTACACGGTAAGGAATATAGAAAATCGGGATCAATCAAGGTTCAAAGTTTAATGTGCTATTCAAACCTGCACCAGATATCAATTTTCAATTTCTTCCTAATACGCCCTTTCGTTCCGTCCTTCAATAAAATTAATGAACGACCGGTTCACTACCTTATTTCCACCCGGTGTCGGGTATTTGCCGGTAAAATACCAGTCACCGGTGTGGCCCGGTATTGCCTGGTGAAGGTCTTCGATAGTCTGGTAAACAATGGCCACTTCAGCTTTGCATCCCGGCGGGGTAACCAATTGAGCAATTTTAATCGAAATCTGCTGCGGAGTAAAAAGATCGTAGATTTCCTTTACGTAATTTACAATTTGTTCTTTAGGGAGTTTCTCCTGGGCCTTACATTTGAGATAAACTTTGTTAAGAATCCCGGTCTGATGGGTATCTTTAAGCAATTCAATTGTAGCAGTAAAGGCTATAAAATCGGTAATTTTTGCCATGTCGATCCCGTAGCAGTCAGGGTAGCGGATTTGGGGGGCCGATGAAGCGATCACAATTTTTTTAGGTCCAAGCCTGTCGAGCATGCGTATAATGCTCTGCTTCAGCGTAGTACCTCGAACAATGGAGTCGTCGAGAACAACCAGGTTGTCGATTCCACGGCGCACTGTTCCGTAAGTTACGTCATACACATGCGCTACCAGATCATTCCGTTGTGAATCCTGAGTAATAAATGTACGAAGCTTTATGTCCTTTACCGCAACTTTTTCGATTCGTGGTTTTAATTTGAAAATTTCCTGGAGCTGTTCGCGGGTAACATTAGGTCCTGCTTTAAGTATCAGATCAGACTTAATCAGGTCGCAAACATTATCAAGTTCTTCAACCATGCCATAATAGGCCGAAGCGGCAGTGTTCGGTATATAGCTGAAAACGGTATTCTGCATGTCGTGACCTACTTCTGCCAGGATATTTTTTGTGAGAGCTCCGCCAAGTTTTTTACGCTCGGTATAAATTTCCTTATCGGTACCTCGGCTGAAATAAATTCTTTCAAATGAGCATGAACACCTGGGTGCTGCAGGCCTGATCTGTTCCTCCGTAACGGTACCGTCGCGGCGGATGATCAAAGCATGCCCCGGTTTAACTTCCTGCACATTTTCGTACAAAACATTTAAAGTTGTTTGTATAACCGGGCGTTCTGAAGCTGCTACCACTATTTCATCGTCTTTATACCAGTAAGCCGGACGTATGCCGTTCGGATCGCGCAAAATAAAAGCATCACCATGACCGAACATTCCGGCAATGGCATACCCGCCATCCCAGTTCTGTGACGATTCGCTCAAAAGGTTCTTGATATTCAGGTTTTTTGCAATAAGCTCAGTGCTTTGCTGTTTGTTAAATCCTTCTTTCTTGAACTTATGATAAAGTTTTTCGTTCGATTCGTCGAGGAAGTGACCGATTTTTTCGAGTATTGTAACTGTGTCGGATGTTTCAACCGGGTATTGCCCGAATTCGACTAGCCGCTGGAAAAGTTCGTCAACATTGGTCATATTGAAATTGCCGGCCAGAACCAGGTTGCGTGTCATCCAGTTGTTGAAGCGGACCACCGGGTGAAGGTTTTCGATATTGTTCTTGCCGAAAGTGCCGTAACGCAAATGGCCCATAAAAACTTCGCCAAAAAACGGAATTTTCTTTTTAAGCCATTCCGAGTCAATCAGTTTATCCGGATTTGTTTGCTGTATGTCCTGGAAAGGTTTGTAAATCTGTTTGAAAATATCATCAATAGGAGCGGAAGCATTTGAACGTACCCTGTCGATATATCTGGTACCTGGAGAAATATTCAGCTTTATACTGGCTACACCTGCACCATCCTGTCCGCGGTTATGCTGCTTTTCCATAAGCAGGTGCAACTTGTTGATGCCATAAAGTGTAGTGCCGTACCTCGAATAGTAATATTCAAGCGGTTTGAGCAACCGTATAAATGCAATACCACATTCATGCTTGATTTGTTCACTCATGGCAGATACGCTTTCGTTTAGGGTTTAATTTACAGGTTTCGGATTATCATCAGGATCGAATAATCATCTGCAACTACAGGCGTAGAATATTTCCAGCCTGTTGTTGTGCGGTAGATGAATCATTGTAACCGGGTTATTTATTTCTTTATCAGTTTTTTACTGCCGGCAAGGCCATCGCGGGTATAAAACAACATGATGTAGGTGCCTTTTGCCAGGTTCTCAGTGTCGAGGCTGACTTTTGAGCCGGTGAGCGATTCAAAGTCCAGAACTTTGCTCCCGGTGAGGCTTACCAGTGTAATCTTTTTTATTGATTCAGGAAACTCGACAAACACATTAGAACGGGCCGGGTTAGGATACATTTTTACGTGATCCATGGCAGCATTTTCAGGAATACCAAAAGCCAGTCCCTGGTCGTTATAATTGCATGAATAAATATATTTGTCCTGTTCAACACGCCATAACCTGTTTGGTCGTCCGAAAGGGAATTCAGCTGTTGTATTATCCCAGGAACTATTGATGCGGAATTTGAATTCCAGAAGGTCGCCTACCAGGAAACCAGGAATAGTAATGGAATAAATGCTCGAATCGGTATTAGGTACTATCGATAAAATGCTTTTAGTCCCATCGAAATTATTGAATGTGCCGGCAACATCCACAGTGTCTTTCCTTGAATTAAAAACGGAGTCGGCTTTGTATTTCAGCATATTAACCCTGAACGTAAGGCTGACAAAATGAGTTGAATCCTCAGTCACCTTAATATCATCCACAGCAAGTTTGTCTCCGCCTGAAAGCGTATTGAGCCTGAATCCAATGTACACAACCTTGTTGGCATAACCGGCGGCAGCAAGGTCGAGGGTTTGGGTTGCAAATGCAGTTGAATTGGCCGAAGAATAGGAACCTGCAGCATTGTTAAACAGGCAGCCTGAAACAGATTGCTCGGTGGTGGAAACAAATACCTGGTAGGTATCGGTTTTTCCGGCAGTTAATGATAATGTTTTCCACGATAGTTTCGAAGCCTTTCCAAGACGGATTGCAGGTGTTACAAACCAGTCGTCGGCAGCAACAGAAGGATCATAGTTTGAAGTGGCAACTGCTGCGTGATTTCCGGTCGTACCTGCTGTAGTGACATACCAAGGCAAGATTTTCAGCGTGTCGATACTGGTACCTGCCGGATCACCTTTATCGAGGTTCGAAAGTACATAATCCTGAAAAAGCCTGGCTGTATCTTCGAATGATTGATAATACGTAACCTGCTGGGCATTAACAGCACCTATAGTTGCCAGGACGAAGAGTATTACAATAGAGAAATTTCGCACCATACTTTTGAAAATGAAAACCACTTTGCCCTGATTTAGTGATATACGCTATTGATTAACAACTTTATATCAATAAATTCAAACTGATCGGGATTGTTTGAGAAGTGCAAATTTACAAATTCCCCGGCAATAAAACGTGGCTGAACAAATATAGAAGTACAGAGTTATTAATTATTAGTAAATTTTAACGTTATTTTGCTTATCAATTTGATTAAACACCATTCCCACCCATGCGTTCAATAATGTTTCTTGTTTTTTTTAGTATTGTCCTGCTGCTATATAGCCTCATAAATTATTATATTTTTATTCGTGGTATGCAGGCTTTACCCCCGGGAATGGTTTTCAGGAGATGGTATCCCTGGATATTCCTTTTTCTCAGTTCTTCCTATGTATTAGGCCGCTTTATGGAGCGTGTCTGGATTTCGCCGGTGAGTACACTTTTTAACTTTTCGGGCTCATTTTGGCTTGCTTTGATGTTCTATTTTCTATTAGCAGTTATTGCCATCGACCTGGTAAGGCTCATTATTTATATTATTCCTTTCAAACCCGGTTTTATTCTGAATAATTATACCGAAGTTAAAAAGTACCTGTTTTTTGCTGTTGTAGCTGTAACCGGAGCCGTTGTGCTGGCCGGCCATATAAATGCATTATTGCCCCGCGTAAAACGAATCGATATACGTATCGATAAAAATGCTGGGGAAATGAAAACCCTTCATATAGCTGCCGCATCGGATATTCATATGGGCACACTGGTCGGGCCTCGCCGTACTGCCCGTCTTGTGAAAATGCTGAATGAGCGGAATGCTGATATAATATTGCTTGCCGGCGATATTGTTGACGAAGACCTGGGGCCTGTTATCCACAACGACCTGGGCCGGTCGCTTCAAAAACTCAAGGCGCCATTAGGAGTTTATGCCATTACAGGAAATCACGAGTATATAGGAGGTGCAAAGGCTGCCGTTAAATACCTCGAAGAACACAATATTAAAATGCTGATGGATACGGCAGTTTTAATAAATAAAAGTTTTTACCTGGCCGGTCGAAACGACCGCGATTCGAAGCGGTTCAGCAACACGGAGCGGAAAAGCATTGCGAAAGTACTTGAGGGAGTCGATTTCGCTTACCCGGTAATTATGATGGATCACCAGCCATTCAACCTGCAGCAGGTTGCTGATGCAGGTATCGATTTCCAGATCTCGGGGCATACTCACCATGGGCAGATATGGCCACTCAATTATATTACCGAAGCTATGTATGAACTGAGTTGGGGATACAAACAAAAAGGCAATACACATTTCTATGTTTCGAGCGGTTATGGCGGCTGGGGACCACCGGTACGTATCGGGAACAGGCCCGAAATACTGGATATTTATATTGCTTTCAAGTAGGCGGAGGCTTTTATTGAGTTGAATGTCGGGAGCCGGAAGTCAGAAGGTGGAAGGTGGAAGTTGGAACGCAGAAGAATACAGCTATATAGGATATTTTGGCTCTCTCCTTGTCCCCTTGTCCTCTTGTCTCAACTTCGCACCTCGCCCCACTAATCAGTAGAATCCATTTGCAAATAAACCGCATCCATACTTCTTCCAAAAAATGAACATCGAGAAAGCTTATATCCAATCACCGGTCGGAATAATTGAAATTTCAGGAAGTGATGCAGGGATACGTTCAATACTCTTTATGGATAATGATTGTGAATTAAATCAAATCCCGGATTGCCTTACTGAATGTGCCGGCCAGCTTTCTGAATATTTTGCAGGAAAGCGTAAACAGTTCAACCTGAAAATGGATCCCATGGGTACCGGATTTCAGCTAAAAGTGTGGGAACAATTACAAGTGATTCCGTTCGGGAAAACCATTTCGTACCTCGATCTTGCCCGCATGACCGGAAACCTGAACAATACACGTGCGGTGGGCAATGCGAATGGTAAAAATAAACTCAACATTATTATTCCCTGCCACAGGGTTATAGGAATTAACGGAAAACTTACCGGCTATGGGGGCGGACTATGGAGGAAAGAATTCCTGTTGAAATTCGAAATGGGAAATGCTATATCCGGGCTGTTTGCCGGATTATAATCTGTAAAATTTTCAGGTAACTATACTCTTTTATCCCCGAAACAAATTCCCATTTTTCGCGATTTTTTGATAAGCGAGTGCTCGGGTGGAACCAGTTTAAGCCTGCCACCGACCTGGTCGAGAGGGACTGAAGTAACCGTTTCGCCGTCTTTGCAGACCATAAGGCCGTATTTTCCTTCGGCAATAAGCTCAACGGCATGGGCTCCAAAACGGGTTGCAAGTATGCGGTCCATAGGTGTTGGAGAGCCTCCGCGTTGCACGTAACCGAGAATGGTTTCACGGGTTTCCAGGCCGGTTTTCTCGCGGATGCATTGCGAAACATAGGATGCAGCCGAAACTCCTTTGGGCGTTTCGATGCCTTCGGCAACTACAACGATCGAATAAGGTTTCTTGTTCTTTGCCCTTTTTTCGAGGTAGCGGGCAACAATATCCATATCAATTGGAATTTCGGGTATCAGTATCACGTCGCCGCCGCCGGCAATTCCGGAGTAAAGCGATAGCCAACCGGCATGATGACCCATAAGTTCAATTACCATGATCCGTTTATGCGAATTTGCAGTTGAATGAAGCCTGTCGATTGCTTCAGTCGCTATTGAAACAGCTGTATCGAACCCGAAGGTCACATCTGTGCCATATACATCATTGTCGATGGTTTTAGGCAGGCCAATAATATTTAGTCCTTCGGCAGCAAGCTTAGCTGCTGTTTTCTGCGTTCCGTTTCCGCCAATCACAACCAGAGCATCCAGCCCGATTTCCTTATAGTTTTTCTTTATGATTTTCGACATGTTCACCCCGGTAATGGGATCATTCTTGAATGGTTTGTCGCGCGAAGTTCCTAAAACAGTACCGCCAAGGGTAAGAATCCCCGAAAGTTGGGCTTCTTCAAGCTCAACAAACTCTTTCTCAATCAAACCCCTGAATCCCGACGAAATCCCTATTACTTTCATGCCGTATTCGGAAATGGCCGTCTTGCCAACTCCACGTATTGCTGCATTAATACCCGGGCAATCACCCCCGGCTGTAAGTATCCCTATTTTCATTCCACGTGTCGAAGGCAACATTTTCTATGGTTTTGATGATTAAACAAAGGTAAGAATATAGTGACCAAACCTGAATAATTTTACCTAATTGATTTTCGGGTTTGCATAATAGTAACAGTTGAACAGGAATTAGTTTCCGGATTCAAGAAAATATTCATGAACAATTGAATCCCTGGTATTAAAAGGCAGTAATTGTACACCGGTAAAGCGCTCAATGTACTTCACCTGTTTTTCGACACTCCACTGTGTGCGGCTGGAACTGAATATAACTACCAGCTTTTGACAAGGTTTTAAAAAACAGATGGATATCTTTTGCTTTGTCCGGATCAGCATCAGTTCTTGCCCGGCATGCTATTGTAATGGTAAACCATGTCAAATACACGGAATTAACGGGACCAAACAACAGGGTATGGAATAGGCGGCTGATTATCCGGAAAACAATTTTTTTTTAGGCATAAAGTCGCCACTCTGGGCCATAACTTCCTGGATCAGCCATGTAAATACATCCGTAAATTCATACCTGTCGAATATAATCTCACTTCTGGGATATATTATTTTTCGCTTCCAGGGAACGGCATTGATAAACAGCGCAAAATGGTTCCCCAGAGATTGTTCTCCATGTTAAGATTGATACGGAGAAACCAGGCTTTCGTGTAATCTGTTTTAGCCTTCCTGATTAATGCACTTAAACCAGAAAAGAAGCAGGGTGTGGAATGGCCTTTCAACAAGGAGTATGTTTTTAATTCAAACTATTCCATTAAATAGTAAGTTTATGGATGTTTTACTCAACAATGCAACTTTTTAATCCTATTTTGTACCTTTGTAATTAAAGTTGTCAGTTTGATACGAACCAATCAGGTTCCTTTCCGGGCAGCACAACACTTATACCTGAAAAATGAGCAACATAAATCTTTCCCTGGTCGAGAATATACGAAAAGTTATTTCAGGCTATAAATCCGGCGAACTCACATTTCAAAATCTTGCCAAAGACCTGAATCTTTCACAGGAAGTCCTGGTTAAAGAATTTGGGTCCGAAACAGGCCTGGTGGAAGTTGTTCTTAATTACGAACAACAAAACCTTGAAAGTATGTTTTCGGACTTCGAGTTCCCCGAAATCAACGCTATTGATGATTTGCTGCAAACAAGTAAAGAAATCAACGGTAAGTTTAAGGATATTGTCCCCAGCATTACTTTCGACCTTGGGAAAGATTTCCCCGAAGCCAGGCAGCGATTTTTCGAAAACCGCATACAGTTTGTAAATTCGATGGTTAAGCATAATTTCGAATTGGGTATTGAACAGGGAATGTACCGGCCTGATCTGAGTACCGAGTTGATTTCGCGTTTATACATCAGCAGGCTTATCGATATGCATAATCCCGATTTTTTTCCTGATGAAACCATTTCGTTTTCAGTGCTTTTTGATGTAATGTTCGACACCTTTGTCCGTGGGGTTTGCACTGAAAAAGGGAAAGATTATTACGAGAAAAAGATTAAATATTTGAAATTTTAGTTATATTCATTGTGAAGCAATGTATAGACAGCTAGAGGATAAATTATATTTTAATTAATATCTTTTTTAAAAAGACCAACAACACTTTTGCAGCAAGAAACTGTCTATCTTTAACAAGTTAAAAAAAGTTAAATGGCAAGAGTTGTTGTTCTGGGAGCCGGTATATCCGGACATACCGCTGCGCAGATTCTGAAGCGGAAACTCGGGAAAAATCACGAAATTATAGTGGTAAGTCCGAATACAAAATACCAGTGGATTCCTTCGAATATTTGGGTGGGAATCGGGCAAATGACTACTAAAAACGTGACCTTCGAACTGGCCCCGGTGTATAAAAAACTGGGTATAGTATATACCCAGGCTAAAGCAACTGCCATTTACCCTGAAGGCGACACCACGCATTCCAAACCTTTTGTGGCTGTGGAATATACAAGCAAGGATAAAAGCGGCCAAACCGGCGAGATAGAGTATGACTACCTGGTAAATGCTACAGGGCCAAAGCTTAATTTCGCAGCTACCGAAGGGCTTGGTCCCGACGGCCACAGCGAATCGGTCTGCACATACCTCCATGCCACACACGCCTGGGAACGGTTGCAGGAATCGCTCGATAAAATGGCGAAGGGCGAAAAACAACGTTTCCTTATTGGAACAGGTCATCCTACAGCAACCTGCCAGGGTGCTGCTTTCGAATACGCATTGAATGTCGCATTCGAAATAAACAAGCGAAAACTAAATGATAAAGCTGAAATTACCTGGATCACTAACGAATATGAAGTTGGCGATTTCGGCATGGGCGGGGCCTTTATTAAAAAAGGCGGCTATATAACTTCAACCCGGATATTCACTGAATCTATCCTGTCGGAATACGGCATAAAATGGATCAAAAGAGCCGGGATTACCAAGGTGGAGCATGGAAAAGCTCATTTCCAGACACTCGATGGCGAAATTCATGAACAGGAATTCGATTTTGCGATGCTTATCCCGGCCTTTGCAGGTGTGGGAATTAAAGCTTTTGGGAAAGCCGGAGCCGAAATAACGACCGATTTGTTTGCTCCAAGCGGCTTTATGAAAGTAGATGCCGATTACCAGCCAAAGGATTTCGAGGATTGGTCGGTTGCCGACTGGCCATCCGTATACCAGAGTCCGAAATTTGATAACATCTTTGCCGCAGGGATCGCTTTTGCGCCACCTCATGCCATTTCGAAACCCATGACCAATAAAAACGGGCTGGCTATTTTCCCGACTCCTCCCCGAACCGGTATGCCTTCGGGTATTATGGGGAAAGTGGTAGCGCTTAATATTGCCGAACGGATTAAAACCGGTCAGAAAGAGCCCCTGCATAAGGCTTCGATGGGAAAAATGGGAGCGGCTTGTATAATTTCGTCAGGATACGGATTCCGCGATGGCATGGCAGCAACCATGACTGTTTTCCCTGTCGTTCCCGATTACGAGAAATACCCTCAGTGGGGGCGCGATACCAGTTATACAATGGGCGAACCCGGGTTGGCAGGTCACTGGATAAAATTAGTACTTCATTTCATGTTCATTTATAAAGCCAAAGCAAAACCTTTCTGGTGGCTTATTCCTGAGTAAATTCAAATTCCGGGGATCAATCTCAAGTTTTTAACAGGCTAAATTTTAACCAAATGATTAAGAAAAATATAGTTAAAGGATATAAGGATGAAGCGTATCCACCAATTCCAACCGGGAATACACGGTTTTGGAGGAAGTTTTTGCCATGGCAGATTGTGCGTTTTTTCATACTTAACTTAAAGATTATGAGGATTATTGTGGGTGGGCATTCTTAAGTTGTTAGCTTGGTATTTAGATTGTTTCTAATCATTACTTCCGGCAACCAACATGTAAAAAATAATGTACATTTGTGCATATGTTACAGGCTTTCAGGGAGTATATAAAATCAGCGGATTTGTTCGGGCAGTCGGACCGTATTTTGCTTGCAGTAAGCGGCGGAGTTGATTCTATTGCCATGGTAAGGCTGTTTAAAGATGCCGGGATTGACTTTGGGATTGCTCATTCCAATTTCGGATTAAGGGCCGATGAATCGGACGGGGATGAGAATTTTGTTAAAGACCTGGCTTTTCAGTTTGGTGTTCCCTTTTTTGTAAAACATTTCAATACCAAGCACTTTGCGGCCGAACATAAGATTTCAATCCAGATGGCTGCACGCGATCTTCGCTATGCCTGGTTCGATGAAATAATGAATGAGAATGGATTCAGTTTTGTAGCTACTGCCCATCACCTCGACGACCAGGCTGAAACTTTTTTCATAAACCTGTTGCGGGGTACAGGGATCAGCGGAATGCACGGTATTTTGCCAAAACAGGGTCGGATAATCAGGCCGCTCATGTTCACAACACGTGAAAAAATAATGGCTTTTGCTCTCGACGAAAACCTGGCCTGGCGCGAAGACCGCTCGAATAAAAGCCGTAAATACCTGCGTAATAAGCTGCGCCTCGATATCTTATCCGAGCTCCGGAAAATAAATCCTGTTTTCAGTTATAAGCTTAACGAATCCATTGCCCACCTTCGGGATGTTGAAACCATTTATCATAATCATATTATTGGCGTAACAGCTGACCTGGTTCAGGAAACTCCCGAGGGAGTTCTTATTTCAATTGACTGGATCTACGAATACCAGCCTCATGCCACATACCTTTTCGAATTGCTGAAACCTTATAATTTTGCTTACCCTGTAGTGAAAGAAATTGTAAGATCGATTGATACCTTTTCAGGTAAAACATTTTACTCCCCGACACATCGTTTGCTGCGCGACCGCGAAAATTTTATTATTCAGCCTCTTACCGAATTGAAAACATGCCCGGTAACAGGCGAAGTGGTTCACCTTGAAAAGAACATCACCACTCTTGATCATCCGGTTAGCCTTTGCATACAACAGACTGATAAAATCAGTGATCTTCCGATGGGAAAATCCTTTATTGCGTGCCTTGATGAAGATAAATTAAAATTCCCTCTTGTTGTACGTAAATGGGAAAAAGGCGACTGGTTTATTCCATTGGGTCTGAAAGGCAAGAAAAAACTCAGTGATTTTTTTATTGATCAGAAAATTTCTGTAGCCGATAAGGAAAAAACCTGGCTCCTAGTTTCGGGCGATGATATTGTTTGGGTCATAGGAAAACGGATTGATAACCGGTTCCGCATAACTTCAAAAACCCGCAAAGCTTACGTTGTAACAAGTGTTGACGATAGCATTGAAGAAGCCCCTGCCGCTTGTGGTTGTAGTTTGCTTTTTGGCTGATACTTCCCTTCCGGATGGGTATTTCAGGATAGTTCTCTTGCGAAGGACCTATTTCAATTAATTTCTTAATTAATTCTTTTCCAAAGGCGTACCACCTTCTGCAATAATTTATAATTTTGTCGTCATATAAATACGGCTTATTTTAAATTCCCTAATCACAGCATTCAATGAAGAGAGTACTTATTAGCGCTGGTAATGCGATGTTGTTTGTTCTATTGCTCAATCTATTAACTGGGTTCTCAGCCTATTCACAACTACAGGAACCGGTAAAATGGGCGTTTAAAGCGAACAGGATCAACGATACAACTGCTGAGTTGCAGTTCATTGCAAGTATTGAGCCTACCTGGCATATGTATTCGCAGGAGGTGCCTCCCGATGGCCCGCGTGCCATGATTTTTACAATCGACAAATCAAAAGGATTTCAACTGGTTGGTAAAGTTAAGGAACCTAAACCCCACGTTGAATACGACGATATGTTCGAAATGAATGTTCAGTTCTTCGTTGCTGAAGCCATATTTGTTCAAAAAGTTAAAATTCAGAGTAATAAACCGGTTAAAATTACCGGAGAAGTTGAATTCCAGGCCTGCGACGACAAAAGTTGTATAGTCGATACTAAAGCTTTCAGTTTTGACCTTGCCGGATCGAAAACCTATATTGCGCCTTTGGCTGTCGCGGCCGATACTTCTTCAACGAAAATAGCCGATACCGTATTGGTTGCTAAAAAGGATACAATTCCCGTTACAGCAGAAGCTAACTCATCCCGCTCGCTCGATGACGGTAAAACCCCGCTCTGGCTATTCTTTTTGATAGCCTTCGGTGCCGGCCTCATCGCTATTATTACTCCCTGCGTCTTCCCGATGATACCTATGACGGTTTCCTATTTCATGAAATCAGGTTCTAACGGGAAAGTTCAGGCATCCATTTACGGGCTTTCGATTATTGCTATTTATACCCTTTTCGGGACTGTTATTGCTGTGCTTTTCGGTGCCGAATTCAGCAACTGGATAAGTACACACTGGATTCCGAATATTTTGTTTTTCCTGATTTTTGTGATTTTTGCAGCTTCATTTTTCGGTTACTTTGAAATCACGGTGCCCAACTGGCTTGTTAATAAATCAGTTACAAATGAGGATAAAGGCGGCACTGTTGGTACTTTGTTTATGGCGCTTACACTTGTGCTGGTTTCATTCAGTTGTACCGGACCAATTGTGGGTACCATATTGGTTGAATCCGTCGGAGGACAGGTTCTCCGGCCGATAATCGGCATGTTGGGGTTCTCCCTGGCGTTTGCCATTCCGTTTACTTTGTTTGCACTTTTCCCGCAATGGCTCAATAAAATGCCGAAATCGGGTGGCTGGCTTAATTCCGTTAAAGTCGTTCTTGGCTTTGTTGAACTAGCGTTTGCATTGAAATTCCTCAATGTTCCTGACCAGACTTACCATTGGGGAATCCTCGACCGTGAAATTTACCTTGGTTTCTGGATTGTTATCTTTACTATGATGGGATTCTACCTTTTGGGCAAAATCAAATTTCCGCACGACAGCGATTATCCGGTGGTAAAATCATTCCCCCGCCTCATATTGATTATAGCAACATTCACATTTGTAATTTATCTTATTCCTGGATTATGGGGAGCACCGCTAAAAGGAATATCAGGCTGGCTGCCTCCAATGGAGACACAGGATTTTGATGTTACATCCATCGTTCGCGAAAATTCAGGAGGCGGAGGAAATGAAAGCAAGGGGAATATTGCCGAAACTCCAAATTATCTGAATACAGCACTAAAACTTCCGCATGGTTTAAAAGGGTATTTCGATTATGACGAAGCACTTAAAGCTTCAAAAGCCCTGAAAAAACCTGTTTTTGTAGATTTTACAGGACATGGATGCACCAATTGCCGTGAAATGGAAAACCGTGTGTGGAGCGATCCTCAGGTACTGAAACGCTTACGCGAAAATTTCGTTCTGGTAGCACTTTATGTTGATGATAAAGTGATTGAGATGCCCCTGAATCAATGGTACACAAATAAAGCAGGACGTGAGGTTAAACTCCTGGGGAAGAAAAATACAGAAATACAGATTGAGAAATTCGGGGCTAATGCACAGCCATTTTATGTTGTCCTCGATGGCGACGGCAATTCGATGGTTTCACCTCATGCTTACGATCTTGATATTGCCTCGTACATCAAATTCCTCGATGACGGCTTAGCGGCCTACAATCTGAAGTACGGGATCAAATAGAAATTTTACCAGTATATAGAAGCCGGCAATATTCCGATATTGCCGGCTTTTTTTTATCTTTCTGATTAACAGTTGGATAAGGTGTTGGAATGAATTTCTTTTCAGGAAAGTTTAGGTATTTTCATTCTTGGCACAGACTTTGCATCAAGCTTTATAACGGAAGGTCTAGAACTCCTGTTAATAAAGAGTTAAATAAATAAAGAGTTTACTAAAAATACTGCTAAATCATACAGCCATGAAAAAGATAGCCATAATCCTGATCCTCTCGATGGTAACTGTTTTAAGTGCCGAAGCACACAAACACAGTCGTTCCAATTTTGCCATCACATACCAGACGTTTTACAATGAACTTTCGCCTTATGGCGATTGGATCTACGCCCCCGACTACGGGTATGTCTGGCGCCCTTATTTTGATTATCCTGATGCTTTCAGGCCATATTCCTCAAACGGGAATTGGGTAAACACCAGCTATGGCTGGACATGGGTATCCGGTTACAAATGGGGATGGGCAACTTTCCACTATGGCCGCTGGGATTTTGACAATTATCTTGGATGGGTTTGGATACCTGGTTACGAATGGGCACCTGCCTGGGTGAGTTGGGGATCGTACGGCGACTGCTGGGGATGGGCTCCCTTGGGACCAAACATTCGCGTTCAGGCAAATATTGGATGGTTTGCACCTTCACCATGGTGGACTTTTGTACCACGAGGCCACTTTTATTCCGATAACTGGAACAACTATATATACGACCGTCCTGTTTATGTCACCAATATAACCCAGATCACGAATGTATATGTAAATAACAACTCCAACAACACGAACAACTGGTATTACGGGCCGCGGGTAAATGATGTCGAAAAATACGCCGGAAGCCGCGTAAGAACCATGGAGGTTGTTGAAAGTGAAAGATCGGACAGAACAGGTGTTAACAACAACCGCGTTTCGGTATACAGGCCTGCAGTCGAAAACCGGGGCAACAATGAACGTCCTACGGAATACCGCAATGAGGAACAGGTCCGCAGGGGGGCTACAACGCTCACAACCAATCCAAGGTTGATCAATCCAGGTGAAAACCGTACCCGTGAAAACAGAAGCGCCACTACTGCTCCAAGCAGGAATTCTGAAATCCGCACACGCAACGAAAATCAGGCAAATCCTTCCGGAACGCGGACCCCAGCGGTTGACCCAGGCTCACGTAATAGCAATGTGAATACAAATACAAGGGAACCAGCAGTTGAACCACGCACAGGAACCTCACGCCAGGTTCAGGGTGAAAACAGGAGGGAAACACCTGCCCCTGCCAGGAACCAGGAAGTAATTAACCGGAATGCTCCAGTAAACGTTTCAACAAGGGTTGAAGAACCTGCAAATACCCGTACCAAAACAAGTGAGCCAACCCGCGAAAATGCCGGGAATACCGTTAGCCGTAAAACTGAAGAAAGACCTGCAGCCACGGTTCAGCCTGAGCGTAAAACCGAAACCCGTACCACTTCACCTGACAGGAGTGTTCGTGTTGAAAACAGCCGTAAAGCAGAAGCTCCAGCCGAAAACACAAACAAAACTGAAGAAGTGAAACGCGGTTCGAATACAGAAAGAAGTTCGGGTGGAAACCCGGCCCGCAGATAACAGATTAATTAATCCTGGCAACGGTTGCAGAAGATATTCTGCAACCGTTTTTTATGCCATCAATTTTTAATTATAGTATTGGATTATCCTGCAAGGTAGGTTTCGGCCCTAAAAGGTTAAAGAAAACAATGAAGTATTTATATAATGTGGATAATTTCTATATTTGCCGGTTGGTTGAAGCAATTCGCCTGAATCGAAAATATTTTCTTCCTTAACAAATCAGATTTCTATGAACTGGGCTTATTTACACTTGATGATAAACCATTTCCCGATCATCGGAGTAATAATCGGGACAATGTTGCTGGTAGCAGGTATGGTTTATAAAACCAATGGCGTGATATTGAGCGGTCTGGGAACTGTGGTTTTTGCTGCACTGTCGGCTATATTGGCCTACCTCACAGGCGATCCGGCTGAACATGCGGTTAAAGGCATTGCCGAAGTTCACCAAAGCCTTATCAGCCTGCATGAAAATATTGCTACCGTTGCCATGTACCTGCTTGTACCTGCCGGACTAATGGCTATAGTTACTTTTTACAGCATTGTTAAGAAAGTAAAGACGGTTCATTTCCTGGTGGTTATCACCCTGGTTTTGTCAGTTATCAGTTCAGCGGCCATGGTTTACACGGGGCGCACCGGGGGCCACATCCGACACAGCGAATTCAGGAACGATTCGGTTGAAAAATATATGTTTGAGCATCAGAATGATACGATTGATGAGGATTAATCAATGTCGGGCATTATTTTGTTGAATCTGTAAACTGCTCTAAATATAAAATGCCCGTCAAGCTCGATGCTGAACGGGCATTTTTTTAATTGTAAAGTGATTTTACGCTTTTTCGTTCAATTCATTTTCGAAATACTTATAGAACCAGGTAATGGTTTCGATCCCTTTGTAAAAGCATTCGAGATGGAAGTTTTCGTTTGGTGAATGTGCTGCATCGGTATCGAGGCCAAATCCCATCAGGATGGATTTAATACCAAGTAACTGTTCAAAAGTAGAGATAATAGGGATGCTCCCTCCGCTTCGTGTCGGGATAGGTTTAATCCCGTAGGTTGTTTCGTATGCCTTGCTGGCAGCACGGTACGCAGCTGTGTTTGTTGGTGCCACGTAAGGGAATCCGCCATGATGTTCGGTAACTTTAACCTTCACATAATCGGGCGCAATTGCTTCGAAATGGCGCGAAAATAATTTTGCAATGGTTCCTGGTTCCTGGTGCGGGACAAGGCGCATGCTTATTTTTGCAGAGGCTTTGGCCGGTAAAACAGTTTTTGATCCTTCGCCAATGTACCCTCCCCACATGCCGTTAACATCCAATGTTGGGCGCACACCGGTACACTCGTTTACAGTATAGCCTTTTTCGCAAAGGATGGTTCTGACATCAATTTTTTTCTTGTACTCTTCGAGGTTGAACGGCGCCCGGGCCATATCCCGGCGCTCTTCGATTGAAAGCTCCTGAACATCATCATAAAATCCCGGAATAGTAATACGGTGATTTTCATCATGCAGCGATGCAATCATGCCAGAAAGGATATTAGCCGGGTTGGCAACGGCTCCTCCATAAAGACCCGAATGGAGATCCATTGCCGGACCAGTTACTTCGACTTCCATATAAGCAAGTCCGCGTAACCCGACTGTGATGCTTGGTATATCGATGGCTATCATACCGGTATCCGATACAAGAATAACATCCGCTTTCAGCATTTCCTTGTGGTCCGGAAGCCATAAAGCAAGTGCCGGTGAGCCCATTTCTTCTTCGCCTTCGATCATCCATTTCACGTTAAACTGAAGC
>CAISRK010000414.1 GCA_903887815.1 uncultured Bacteroidales bacterium
ATCAATATCTGCTTTAGTATTGACCCCGCTGATAGTTAATGATCCCCTCGATAGCTGGATTTTTTTCACTTCCCAACTACCCGGTTTCACAAAAGGATTAAATGTATTCAGGAAGTAATAACCATTGAACTTTTTAAGCACATTGAGATCACTGATGCAGAATAGGGTATCTGCTTCAGTAACGTGCAGTAAAAGTGAATCGCCTTCGATGCGCACCGGTATACCTCTATTGGTATTAATATCGAATAAGGTGTCGCCGATCAACTGTTTTGTACTGTCGAGCTGGCTCAAATGCATTTTCTGGTCAAATTCATAAAACCTGATGAGTGAATTCGCAGTGATCTGCACAACAGTACTGTCATCCATGCTCAGGAATTTTCCCTGTAAGCGCCCAGGAAACCCTGCAAGTGATTTTACATCAGGCGGTTGCGGCTTATCGAAGGTTACCGGAGGTTCACAGGCAAAAATAAAGATTGCCAAAAATAAGACCGAAAAACATAATTGCTTTTTCATTTACCGGGAGATTTCAGTAGTAACGCAAAAATAATAAGCGAAAGTATTCCTTTACCAATATTCAATAAGAATTCAGCAAATCGCGGAAAAGAGCTGACCGGAACAATCGGGAAGGAGTTAAGAAAATTTCGATTTAAGACGATCTTAGTCGATTCATTTTGATTACTTTCATGGCTTAAATTTTCAAGACTAAAAATGGAAAAATCAGAACCTAAAATCGAAGCCGGATGGCTCGAAGTGCTGCGACCCGAATTCGGTAAACCCTATTTTGACGATTTGAAAGCATTCCTGGTTGAAGAGAAAAAGCAATACCCTGTTTTCCCCCCTGGAAACCGTATTTTCGCCGCCTTCGATCATACACCCTTCGGTAAAGTTAAGGTAGTTATACTCGGGCAGGATCCGTATCACGGTTATGGTCAGGCACATGGATTGTGTTTTTCGGTTCCCGATGGAGTTCCTCCCCCGCCTTCGCTGGTAAATATTTTCAAAGAACTCAGTACTGACCTTGACATTCATGTACCGCAATCGGGCAACCTTGAAAAATGGGCTGATCAGGGAGTTTTATTATTAAACGCGACCCTTACCGTACGGGCAAACCAGGCCGGATCGCACCAGCGCCGGGGCTGGGAAAATTTTACCGATGAAGTTATACGACAACTTTCGGCACGCTGTACAGGGCTTGTTTTCATATTATGGGGAAGCTATGCACAGGCTAAGGATGTATTAATCGACACTTCGAAACATTTTATACTCAAAGCCGTGCATCCTTCACCACTATCAGTTTACAGGGGATTTTTCGGATGCCGTCATTTTTCAAAAACGAATGAATTACTTTTAAAAGCTGGAAAAGCGCCAGTGGATTGGAAATTATAGGTCCGGTGTTAAAAAAATTGTCCCGCTATAAATTGATTTTTCTCTGTTAAGAAATAACTTTATATTCTAAAATCATTCGATTCAGCCATGCCGACCGAAGCTCTTTGGTACCATACGACAGATGACCATACAGTCAGGTGCAAGCTTTGCCCGCATGCCTGTATTATAAAGGAAGGAGAAAAAGGAATCTGCAGGGTACGGAAAAATGATTCAGGCAAACTGTTGACCGACGTTTATGGGTTTGTTTCAGCAATGAACCTCGATCCGATAGAGAAAAAGCCGCTTTACCATTATTATCCCGGATCATCGGTTTTATCAATAGGTTCTTACGGCTGCAATCTGCATTGCTCATTTTGCCAGAACAGTTCAATTTCGCAATCCGAGGCTGACAACTCGAGGCAAAAGCAATACTTTACTCCGGAGCAACTTATAGCTTTAGCAATGAACCAGCCCGGAAATCTCGGCATCGCATTTACCTATAATGAACCCATAGTATATTATGAGTACATGATCGACACTGCCCGAATGGCTAAGAAGGCGGGACTGAAAACCATCATGGTGACCAATGGATTTATCAACCCTGAACCCCTGGACGAATTACTCGGATTCACCGATGCTTTCAGTGTCGATTTAAAGGCTTTTAGCGAAGAGTTTTACAGAAAGGTCACTTCGTCACGACTTAAACCTGTTCTTGAAGCACTCCGACAAATCCGTAAATCGGGCAAGCACCTCGAAATCGTAAACTTATTGATACCGGGGCTGAATGATGATGAACCGGCTTTTACCGAAATGGTTAAATGGATTGCCGCTGAACTCGGAAAGGAAACTGTGTTCCATATTTCGAGGTATTTTCCGCAGTACAAACTCACAACCGTGGCAACCTCCCCTGAATCGATCCGAAAAATGGAAAGCATTGCCCGCCGGCATCTTACCTGGGTTTACACTGGCAATATGCGTAACGAAACAAATGATACCTATTGCATTGTTTGCAATAACTTACTAATTACCAGGTTTTTGTACAATATTCACACGCCAGGGCTCAATAGTGATGGAAAGTGTTCGGTGTGTGGCAATTATTTTCACAAAAAAACTTAATTTCAGTTTCATATTAAATTGTTTTATACTACTTTTGAAAACTCAGTAGTTCATTTTTATTTAAGAGTGGTATTCACTCCCAACCAAATATTTTTCATGACTATCCCAAAGACATTAATTTCTCTCATTATCTCATTAACTATCAGCATATCTGGTAGTGTTGCTTTCGCCCAGCAACTCATATCGGAACCTGCGGGCGGAATGGATGAGAATGAACTTGAGGCATCCGAAACCATGCTTCCTCCTTCAGCCACTCCAATTCCTTCAATAATCGACATACCAGCGCTTACCAAATATTACAAAAGCTGGGACACTTTGTGTGTACGACGTTATTCCGAAATTCCTCCTACAACTTCCGATTCCATATTCCTTCCTTTGTTTAACGAATACTCGACGGGCTTTGTATTCCCGGTCGAAGGACAGTTCCTTTCGCCTTTCGGCTACCGCGGACGCAGGGTGCATTCCGGTGTTGATATCAAGCTCGAAGCCGGCGACCCGGTTGGAGCAGCATTCGACGGGGTTGTGCGTATGGCACGTTATTATTCAGGATATGGCAACTGCGTTGTGGTCAGGCATTATAACGGGCTTGAAACGTTATATGGGCACCTTTCGAAAATCAAAGTCAGGGTAAATCAGCAGGTTAAAGCAGGCGATATTATCGGGCTTGGAGGCCATACAGGACGAGCAACATGCAACCACCTCCATTTCGAAACCCGCTTCCAGGGAAAAGCATTCAACCCGAAGCAAATGATTAACTTTGAATCCTTCAGCTTGCTGGCAGATACATTTGCAGTTTCAAAGGCAACTTTTGGTCTTTCGCGCGACTATATTCCCGGAACATCTTCAGTTGCTTTACTCTCGGCTGACAATAGCTCCCCGCATGGTAAATCGTCTGCCAAATCATCAAAATCGGCTAAGTATTATACCATAAAGAATGGAGATACATTAGGCGGGCTTGCCGTAAAATATCATACTTCAGTAAAGCAGATTTGTTCCATTAATGGTATCAAAGCATCTAAAACACTGAAACTGGGATCAAAAATTAGGGTCAAATAAGCCATTTGATACCTGTTAACTTCTAATTCGGGGCACGGTTTTACCGGCCTCTTTTTTTTTGTAATTTTATCCCAAAATAAACCAGGCCTTATTTTGATTTTTCCGATAAACCGTCAGCTTCGATTCTTACTACTGGTACCACTTTTGTTTCTGTTGATTGCAGGATGTAATCCTACGCTCAATATAGCTGGTATGGATATCAGCAGGCTGTATACAGGTCAGAAGGGAAATGCAATACAGCTGAACCAGTTATATAATATCAACGACAGTGTTTCGACCATCTCGATTGAGCTTCCCGGTGGGTTGATACCTCCGGATCCGGGAACTAAAAAATACACAAAACGGGGAACTCTAAAATATGAGATTGTCGGCGAAGGAAAGCGCATCGGCCTTATCGACTCGGCAACGTTTCTCATTCCCGATTCAGCCGAAAACCATAATTTCATAAGTCATACCTGGACTTTCAGGGCACCTGCCGGAATGAACTACTTCGTGGCAGCAACCTATTCGGTTCCAGGGATCACTGATGATTTCTATCTGCTGGAATTCTTCAGTAAGAAAAATCATTTAACCCAATCGTGGTTCCGGTTTCAAAACGAATCAGGGGAATATATACCAGGCAATCTCCTGGCTTATTCCCGGCAGATCAGGATGGTTACCAACGATTCAACCGACAGGAAATACAGGGTAAGGTATTATTCGCGAAATTTCCCGCTTCCTTTTCCGCCTTTCGTGGAACAGTACCGTAAACTTTTCGATTATACTCCCGACAGTATATTTACCATCGAATCAGTCAACGGCGCTACACCTTATTTTACCCCTAACACCCAGGGATTTTATTTCTTCCAGGCTGATAGCACCCTGCTTGCCGGACCAACACTTTTCAGGGTTTACAACGGGTTCCCGAAAGTTACGGCACATTCGCTTATGCGCGAAGCGCTTCGTTACATTACTTCAACAAAAGAATTCCAGCAGTTAAACACCTACGAAATCCCCAAACTGGCGGTGGATAGTTTCTGGGTGGTAAATGCCGGCAGGTCCGACCTGGCTACCGAACTCATCCGAAAGTATTATTCACGTGTTGAAACTGCCAACCAGCTTTTCACATCCTTTACCGAAGGCTGGAAAACAGACAGGGGCATGATATTTATTGTTTTAGGGAAACCCACCAAGGTGTTCCGCAGTTTCGAACAGGAAGTATGGATTTACGGCCAGTACGACGATCCACGGGCACTGCGGTTCTATTTCAACAAAGCAATCAACCCATTTACCGACAATGATTATGTGCTGTTACGAAACGAAAACTTAAAATCATACTGGTACCAGAATGTACAGTTGTGGCGACGGTAAATAATATCGGATGTGGAATGTCGGATGTGGAATGTTTTACTTTATTAATTCGGCAATTCCGCAATTTGAAAATTTGAAAATGTGGTAATTTGAAAATGTACTAATCCAGCAATAATACTATTTGTATATTTCAGATTGAACCGTTCTTGTATTTATTATACGCTCCCCTGAAACACTGAAACAATTAAACTCTGAAACAATTAAACTCTGAAACAATTAAACTCTGAAACAATTAAACTCTGAAACATTGAAACCCTTAAACACTGAAACTCTGAAACATTGAAACCCTTAAACACTGAAACTCTGAAATTCTAACACCCAACCCTCAAAAATATATGTACGACAATCACTTTAAAGGTCCGCGCCGCCAACCCGAAAACCTCATATACGGTATTCATCCCATACTCGAAGCATTAAATGCAGGAAAGGATATCGAAAAAATAATGCTTTCGCGCGAGTTGCGTAACCCTCAGATCAGGGAAATAACTTCGCTTGCCGAACAACTCGAAATTCCTGTACAGAAAGTGCCTAACGAAAAACTGGATTCATTTACAAAAGCCAATCACCAGGGAATAGTAGCTTTCGTTTCGATGATCGAATACCAGCCTATCGAAGATATTCTTTTCCGGGCGTTTGAATCAGGCAAGCAACCCATGTTAGTGATCCTTGACAGGATAACCGATGTGCGGAATTTCGGAGCTATAGCCCGTTCAGCCGAATGCGCCGGGGTTGATGCTTTGGTTATCCCTTCTCGTGGTAGTGCACAGGTGAATGCTGATGCAATCAAGACTTCAGCCGGGGGCGCTTAACCTGGTTCCTGTGCATCGCAGTCCAAACCTCAAAAACACACTCCGCTACCTCAAAGATTCGGGCGTTAAGCTTGTAGCAGTTACCGAACACGGCAGCATGGACTACGGGATTACCGATTTAACCGGGCCTGTTGCATTTATCCTTGGATCAGAAGAGGATGGGATATCGCCCGAATACCTAAAACTTTGCGACGAAAGGATAAAAATACCTTTGCTGGGTACTATAGGTTCACTAAATGTTTCGGTTGCTGCCGGCATTATTATTTTTGAAGCATTGAGGCAACAAACCGTTAAATAAGATCCTTCCGCTTACCTATGAGCCTGCGCAAGTACATACCCGAAATTATAGTATTGGTATATGCCATATTGTTCCTGCTTACCAAGAATCCTGCGAGTGAATGGGACAGGGTGATAGTAAGTGACGGCAAAGGCTATTATGCCTACCTCACAGCTGTATTTATATACCAGGATACCGATTACGGGTTTATCGACAAGTACGAATCAGAATATTATCCCGCAAGCAGGCAATTGTATAAGGATTTCAGGTACAACACGGGCAGTGGTATTGTAAATAAATATTTTCCGGGACCTGCGCTCTTATGGCTTCCGTTTTTCGGTGCCGGGCATGCAGCAGCCCTGATTCTTGGTTATCCGGCTGACGGGTATTCCCTACCCTACCAATGGGCTATTGCGTTTGCAGCTTTCTTCTACTTCTGGCTTTCGTTGCTGATTCTGCGAAAAATTCTCCGGTTTTACACCGACAACGAAAGCCATATTGCATGGTCGCTGGCGGTAACAGGTTTGGCGACGAACCTCATTTATTATACCGTAAATGCCGGCTGCCAGGTGCATGTATATGAATTCTTCCTGGTTGGGGCATTTGTTTACTCGGTGCTGGCTGCCTGCAAATGGGGTAAGCCCGTTCATTTTGCAGAGGCTGCTCTTTCGCTCGGGATGGTAATAATAAGCCGGCCCCAGGATGGACTGATTGTATTTGCAGTTCCTTTTCTCTGCGGCAGCAGCGCATCATTGCTTGGTTTCCTAAAAAATCTTTTCGGCAAATTAAGTGTTCTATTATCCTCAATCCTGGCCTTTCTGCTGCCTTTACTGGTACCAGTTATATACTGGTTCCTGAAAACCGGTCATTTCCTTGTATATTCCTACGGAAGCGAATCGTACAACCTTGCCAGACCCCATCTTTTCAAGTTCCTTTTCAGTTTCGAAAAAGGCTGGCTCCTTTATACTCCGGTAGCGGCATTTGCAGCGCTCGGGCTTATTTTCCTGTTTCAGAAAAGCAAATGGCAGTTTTACACTTTATCGGCATTTCTTTTTGTGGTGGTTTATTTTATGTCGAGTTGGTGGGCATGGAATTATACTTCTTACATCAGCCAGCGTGTAATGATCGATTTTTACGTTTTTTTTGCCATACTACTGATCTTCATTTTTAAGCTTTGTGAGAACTCCATTAAGCGTGTTTATCTGCCTGTTATACTCAGCGGATTTATTGCGCTCAACCTGATGCAGCACTTCCAGCAGCTGAACTGGATTTACCCTGCCGGGCCTGTTACTGCAAAAGCTTATTTCAGCAATTTTTTCAGTTTCAGCAGGGGAACCACTTTTATGATACCCGAAAATGAAATAAGCGTGAAACAAGAATATACAAATGATTTTGAAAGCGAAAAATCCCTTTTTACAACCAAAGAATTTGCATTATCTGCCGCCAGTCATTCAGGTAAAAATGCCCTCGAAATTGCCCCAAAACCTGAAAGTAAACTGCTTTTTGTAAGGGGTCTTTCCGATTACAAAGATTTGCAGCCTGTCATATTTAGGATAGGCGCATGGTTTAATCCCGAAACAACGGATTCAACTTTAACAATAGAAATGAGCATCGGGACATCGGAAGGGAAATATTCAAATACAGGCCATAATGTGATGGCCGGGCTCAAAACCGGGAAATGGCGTTATGCCGAAATGGCCGTTTACCTTCCCTACATCAGGTCAGTGGATGATAGTCTTTTTATAAGTTTCCGCAATCTCACCAGGGGCAAGGTTCTGGCCGACGATGTGCAGATCTGTTTCCTGAAAATGCAGCCATTGGAACACCACGACTGGATCCTGGCTCCTGATAATAAGATTGACACAGCCATTGCATTTAAAACCGACCTTGAATCGCCTCTCTCTGCTCCGTTCGGGAACCAGGCTACAATAAGTTCAGAAAAATCATTTTCAGTGAAACAGGCGTCGTGTATATCAGAAAATTCGCCGTTTAGCGTAAGCTTCGAAAAGGAACTTGAACCTTTTGGCAGCAGCGATGGATACATCAGGGTATGCGCAAGAATAAGCGGCGAGCGTAGTTCTGATTTGCTTCTGGTATTTGATTTTTCGGCGGAAGGGAAAACCATACTGTATAAAACCTATCACGTGGTACTACCCGAAAACGGATCGGGCTGGATCCGGACCGAAATATTCCGGGAACTTCCTGTGGAAGCTTTAAAAGCTAGGAAAGTTAAAATTTATTATTGGTACACAAAAGGCGAAAATCCTGTATTTGTTGATGATATGCAGGTTGACTTTGTCAAATACCGTAAGGCTGAATTACAGTTCATGCCAAAATTCCCGCTTAATTCCAATCCGGGAATACTTAGTACGGTTTGCTGTGATTTTGAAAATACTAACGGGCCGGCTCAGGGAAATACGGTAGAAGTGTCAAATGCTTTTTCGGGTAATAATGTCAACCTGGTAAATACAAGGCAGCCATTCAGTTATAACCAGCTTATGCCATTAGCGGCTTTTAAAGCCAACGCCGATGAATTCGTTTATGTGAACGCAAAGGTAAATACCGACCAATATACAAGCACCATGACACTGGTAGCCGATTTCCGGCAGAACGGGAAATCCTTTTCATACAACCCCGACTATCTGCATGGACAAACCATAAAAGGTCAATGGAGTACGATCGGTTTCGGTGTGAAAATACCGGAAGGTATTACTGCCCGTGATTCCGTTTTGGTGTATTTTTATCTCCCGAAAGGGGACGAAGAATGCATGATTGATGATTTCTGCGTGAGCCTGAGGAAACCTGGATCAACACCATTATCGAAGTAATAAACATTCAATTTAATGTAATTCAACAGAATACATGAATTTGTTTAAAGATCTGAAGAAACCCGAAAACCTGTGGCTGCTCATCATTATGGCGGTAGCTGCCGTTTTGCGATTTTACCATTACGGGGCTTTTTCATATTCGAACGATGAGCTTTCGGCACTAAATCGCCTGCATTATGATACATTCAGCGATCTGGTTCAGCAAGGTTTTTACGTGGATGGCCATCCCGGCGGCGTGCAGATTTTTCTTTGGAAGTGGGTGAAATGGTTTGGCGACACCGAATGGGCCGTCAGGCTTCCTTTTGTACTCGCCGGAATACTGGCGGTATGGATGGGTAACAAGGTTGCCCTCTTTATGTTTGGCACCTCAGCCGGTTTATTCACGGCTGCAGCTCTGGCGTTCCTTCAATTCCCGCTTTTATACAGCCAGATTGCGCGTCCGTACGGGCCCGGAATGCTTTTCAGCATTCTGCTGGCCTATTTCTGGCTCAGGATATTTTTTACCGGGAACGGAAAACTAAATTCAGAAAAGCCAACCCTGCTCCACCTGGCAGGATTCACCCTGTCCGCGGCACTGTGCATGTACACGCATTACTTCAGTTTCCTTTTTGCGCTTATAGCCGGTTTTTCGGGGTTTGTATTTGCACGGAGAAATAATATTTTCCAATACATTGGCGCGGCATTGATGGCGGCATTGCTGTTTGTTCCGCATATACCCATTACACTCAATCACCTTACGTACAAAGGTGTAGGTTTCTGGCTTGGGGTGCCGGGGAAAACATGGATTTTTGAACACCTGTTCTACATATTCGACCAATCGCTTTTCTTTCTTACCCTTTTCCTGGTCACTCTGATTACCTTGATATTCGTAAACCGCGATAAAGCTTCTGGCATTCGTTACAGGATACTGATGGCTGCCTGGTTCCTGGCGCCCTTTATTATCGCTTATGTGTATTCGCACAAAGTCAGCCCGGTTCTGCAGCATCCCGTGCTTATTTTCTCTTTCCCGTTTTTCATTATGTTGATCTTTAGTTACGCAGGTGATGAATTCAGTAAGAAAAAAGCCTGGATACTGGCAGTATTTCTGTCATTGGGAGTGATAAGCACCGCCTTTACCAACAGTTATTATACTAAGCAGCATTTCGGCGAATTCAGGAACATTGCAAGGCTTACGGCACAATGGCAGAAACAATATGGCGACTCGTCAATTACAAAAACAATAAGTATCAACAATCCATTGTATATCGATTATTATCTCAGCCGCTATTCGGCGAAGGCAAGGTTCGAGATGTACGACATTTACGGCACCGATGGACTGAAAAAGCTTTCGGACGTGGTTCGTAACAGCAATTCTCCTTACTTCCTGTATGCAATTACCAAACCAACGCCCTCGGAAGGAGAAGATATTATCCGGTCAACCTTCCCTTATATAGCTGACATGCAGACCTATGGAACGCTCTCGTCGGTAGTGTTGTTTGGGAGGGAAAAAGGAATGTCCTATGAAAACGCAAACAAACTTACTCTTGTAAAAACACTTTCGGCACCGTTGAATAAAGACAGTATTTCGGAAATTGCTTCCGGTACATCCGAAATAGTTCACCATATGGATTCCGTTTCGGAATACAGTCCGGGAATTGAGTTGTTACTGGATGAATTAATTGCAGGAAAACCATGTTTTCTGCAAGCCGAAACCGATTTATTTACTCCCGGAAATTCGGGTGGATCGGCCCTTGTAATTTCAATCGAAACTCCCGACGGGAAAAGCCTTCAATGGAAGGGCGCATTGGCTGAATATATTGAAAATCCTGGAAAATGGTGCCACCTCATTAATACACTTCGCCTTGAAACCACCTATCCTAAAGGCACCAAATTGAAAGTGTATTTCTGGAACAAGGACAAAAAAACGCTTTACCTGAAGGATCTGAAATGCATAATATTTCAGTAGCCATAAAACTTCCCGGATTTCCGGTTCAGTTCTTTACTAAATTGATATTTTAACATTTTTCAAAACCAAATTGACCGACAGCCTGCCATATTCACTTTATACTTCCCTTTTAATGAATGGAAGTTCTGTAGCTTTCAGTATCGAAGGCAAGAGGAATACTTACGACCAGTTGGCCAGGAGGGTTGCTTACATTCAATCTGTTTTCCGGGAAAAGGAAGAGGGCCTGAACGAAGTGGGAATTATTGCTAACCAGGACTTTGATACCTATGCAACCCTTGTGGCCTGCCTGCTTTCAGGTATTACCTATATTCCCATTGAACCTGGCCATCCCGACGAACGCAACAACCACATAATCAGCATTTCAGGAGTAAAAACTATTTTCTGCTCCGATTTATCCGGCCTGGGAACTACCTTTTACGAAACCCACAAATCCAGCTTTGTACTTTTAGAACCCGGCGATAAAGAACCCGGCGATCTGAAACTGACTGAAACCAATAACCCGGCTTATGTATTGTTTACATCGGGAAGTACCGGAGTTCCGAAAGGGGTTCCGATCAGTTTCCGGAACCTGCATGCTTTTGCCGGAAATGTTTCAGCAATGAACCTTGAAATTACTCCTGAATCGAAGTTTTTGCAGGTTTTTGACCTCACCTTCGACCTTTCGGTATTTTCGTACCTGGTTCCCCTGCTTCACGGGTCGTCCGTTTACCTTCTGCCTAAAACACCGCTGAAATACACACTGGCAGTGCAGGTACTCGAAGATGAAGCTATAACCCATGTGCTCACGGTACCTTCGTTTGTAAACTACCTCCGGCCCTATTTCAGCGAAATCCACCTGCTGCAGCTCAGGCACTGGCTTTTCTGCGGCGAAGCCCTGAAATCGAATCTTGTTACAGCCTGGCAGCCATGCATCCCGGAAGCAGCAATCTATAACGTTTACGGGCCAACCGAAGCTACTATATTCTGTACCTCCTATATTTGCGATACAAGCCGGATAAAGGAACAGAACGGGATAGTATGCATCGGGCAACCATTTCCGGGAACCCGGTTTGAACTGGCCGCTGACGATGGCAGCATTCAGGCTGAGAGCCATTCGGGCGAATTATACATTGCCGGCAACCAGATGACTTCGGGATATTTTAACAATGCAGAAAAGAACAAACTGGCTTTCACAACATTGGACGGAATTCAATACTATCATTCGGGCGACATCTGCCATAAGGATGAAGCGGGCGATTTTTTCTTTACCGGCCGCAACGACTCGCAGGTAAAAGTGCAGGGCTACAGGGTCGAACTGGGAGAGATCGAATATTATGCAGGCCTTTTTCCCGGCATTGACGAAGTAGTCGTATTGGCTGACCAGCAGGGAGAGCAACATACTCTGAAGTTAGTCTATACTTCCCGGCAAAATCCGGATGAAAAGGAGTTCAGGTCGTTTCTTTCATCCCGTTTACCGGGATACATGGTTCCTGCCATAATACGGAGAATTGAAAAAATACCTTATAACCTTAACGGGAAAGTGGATAAAATTGCATTGCATCAATTATTTAACAGCAACTGATGAATTCCGATATTACAATCCGTAAAGCCGGCTTACCCGATATCGATTTCTTAACCGAAACTATTGTTATGGCCGAAAAAGGCAATGGCAATACGATCAGTTATTGCGCATTGTTCGATATTACTGAGTCGGAATTCAGGTTAATGCTTAAAAAAGCACTGAACGAAGAAATCGATAATTTCGAATTCAGCCTGTCGGCTTTTAAAATTGCCTTAGCTGGAGGATTGCCGGTAGCAGCCTATGGAGCCTGGATCGAAGAGTCCGACGGCATGCCTTCAGGCTTGTTAAAACTGAGCGCCTGCAAGGCTTTCTTAAAGCGCGAAGCCTTGGAATATTATTCGGGGATCGTTCATATAGCGAACGAAATCGGGTTTAAACGCAGCCCGGGAACACTCCAGTTCGAATCGTTGTATATTATTGAACCTTTCAGGGGCAGGCGGATCGGGCAGTTGCTGGGGCAGTCGTTAATTGACGGGCTGCTGGAAACAAACCCGGGGATTCATACAGCCCAGCTCCAGCTGATAAAGCAAAATGAGGTTTCGCTGGCAGGGCAGAAAAAGTTCGGTTTCGAAGTTGTTGCTGAGAAAACGACTCAGAATCCTGGTATTTATAAATTCTACCCCGGGAATACACGGGTTTTAATGGAGAAAAAAATCGGCAATGGAAAATAACCTGCAAAAAGTAACTGAAATATTCAGAAACGTACTGAATGTTAATACACTGGAACTCAAAACCACTGATACACCCCATACAATTGACGGCTGGGATTCGCTCACCCATTCGCGTTTAATAGCCGACATTGAAGACGCCTTCAGCATTGAGTTTAAGCTGAAAGAACTGGCCGGGATACGATCAATCGGTGATATTATCAAATTCATCGAACTCAAGCAGAATCCATCGTAATGAATATAAAACTGCTGCTTACTTACGACCACGAACTCCCGTTGGGCAGCCTGCGGACAAGTTACCGCGAAGCCATGTTCAGTCCAACTGAACGGATTCTTGAGCTTGCCGCCAGAAAGAATGTGCCTGTCACCCTCTTTACCGATATATTGTGCGCCGAACGTTACCGCGAATGGGATTATAACGGTTTTTACAAGCCTTATGCCGGACAGTTGCAGGCAACTGTTGCATCGGGCAACGATGTGCAGTTGCATCTTCATCCACATTGGCTTACCTCGCAGTACGTCGATGGAATTGTAAAACCCTCACCCGATTACAGCCTGGCACATTTTGCCAGTCACCCGGTTTACAACATTGAATCCATTGTGCGGCAAGGAGTTTCGCGCCTCGACGAAATCTGCCGCCAGGCACTTCCCTCCTACAAAGTGAATGCATACAGGGCCGGAGGCTTTAATATAGAACCCTCGGGCGACCTTATTTTCGGATCCCTGTTAAAGAATGGGATCCTCTACGACAGTTCCATCCCGTTTTCGTTTTATTTTGCGTCGGCACTTTCATTGATCGATTTCAGGAAACTGCCTCAGCTGCCCAACTGGTTTATTGATGAAAGCGGGAACTTCAGGAAAGCGGCCGCCGGTGGCATACTCGAAATCCCGGTTGCAGCCATTCCGAAAACACCTTTCGAAATCCCGACACGTTTCAAGCTTAAAAAATACTGCCGGAGGGCTCCGGCCAATCACGGCAGCATGCTTCACGAAGGCAACCCCGCTAGCCGGATGCAACGCCTGCATATGCTTTTTTCGTCACGCATCCTTACCTTCGATAACCATACTCTATCGCCTGCTTACCTGATGCGCATACTCGATTATAACGTTCGCCGATTCAGGAACCATGATTCCATAACCATGGCCACCTGTTCGCATCCCAAAACCATGGGCGATTATTCGTTCCACCTGATGGAAACTTTTATCGATAATGCACGTGCAAAATACCCTGAAATAGAATTTACTACCTTTAGCAGGCTGAAAAAAGAGGGATGAGATTGGGTGTAGGATTTGGGAATTTGGGAATTTGGGAATTTGGGAATTTGAAAATTGGTGGGATTAAAACAGACAGAATCAAGTGCCCTGTACAGAGTGCAGAGTGCCCTGTCTCCAAGTACCCAGCAACCAGTAACCAGTAACCAGAAACCAGCAACCAGCAACCAGTAACCAGTAACCAGCCACCAGCAATCAGCAACCAGCAACCAGTAACCAGTGACCAGCAACCAGCCACCAGTAACCAGCCACCAGTAACCAGCAGCCAGCAACCAGTAACCAGTAACCAGCAACCATGCTTATCAGCAAATATGTATACAAGTTCCTACCCAAAACCGTTTTTATCAAACTACGGAAAGTGTACCGTAGTGGCCTCAAATCGCTGTACAAGCCGCTTAATGAAAAGGAATTCAGGAGTATACTTTCGGAAAAGCTTGGAATCCGTAAAGGCTCAACCGTATTTATCCACAGTTCGGTTGATTTCCTGAACACAGATTTCGATACCCTGCGTTTGCTCGAAATATTGGTCGAGACTGTTGGCGCAGATGGTACCCTGGTGTTTCCCTGCTGGCATTTCAGCTACCGTGCCGAAGATTACCTTCGTTCTGGACAGGTGTTCGATGTGCGCCGCTCGCCATCGGTAATGGGTATGCTGTCCGAAATGGCCCGACGCTGGCAAGGCGCTGAGCGCAGCCTCCATCCTACAAACAGTATTGTTGCCATCGGGAAACATGCAGCGTATATCACAAAGGACCATCATATGGATATTTATCCCTGCGGTGAACTAAGTCCCTATTACAGGGCTATGGAACTGGGTGGAACCGTTGCCGGCATAGGGGTGGATTGTATGTTTATGTCGTTTGTGCATTGTGTTGAGGATACGTTAAAAGACAAATTCCCGCTTAAAACCCGCATGGATGAGGTTTTTACAACCAAAGTAAAAAACATTGACGGAAACCTGGCGGAAGTAAAAACCCTGGCAGCGCATCCCATGATCCGGAATAACGATATACGCACTTTTGTAAAAAAACATATTTCACCCGAAGCATGCTCCAATATACAGGTAAAAGGCAACCGCTTTTTCAGAGCCGATTCGAGATTGCTCTACAGCGAAATGGTGAAGTTAGCAGGAGAAGGGATTACAATTTATACAAAGAGTTGGTAAAATATAGTTCCAATTGCTGGTGTGCGTCTCCTGACGCGTGCCTGGCATAATTACCAGTTGGCGTGCGTCTCCCGAAAAATTGCTGGCGCGCGTCTCCTGACGCGTGCCTGGTTTAAATATTTTTATTATCTTGCATCATCGTGTCCGATTAATACAAGATTTTTCAAGGCGATGAAGCCTATTTTGTAACATTCACAATTGTGGAATGGATTAAAGTATTATCTGATGATTCGTTTAAAATGATTATCAATGATGCTGTTAAATACTATCAGCAGCATAAAGGGCTTGTCGTTTATGCATATTGCATTATGCCGAATCACGTCCATATGATTATTCAGGCTGTAGGCAAATATTCAGTTTCAGAGATTTTACGTGATCTGAAGAAATTTACATCCGTATCCATAATCAAAAAGTTGGAGAATGAACGACCTGATGATTATCAGGTAATCCTGGACAAGTTCATGGAAGTGGGGAAGAAATTTAAACGAATAACAAAATACAAAGTATGGCAGGACGGGAATCGGGCTAAATTACTTTACAGCAATAAGTTCATTCTCGAAAAGCTGAATTATATTCATAACAACCCGGTTGAATATGGACTCTGTGATGTTCCATGGCATTATAAATTCAGTTCGGCAACAAACTATGTTGAAAGCAAATCAATTTTGGATGTAACTTTGTTAAGCATATAATCAGAACAGTAAAGCACGCGTCAGGAGACGCGCGCGAGCGGGGCTTTTTTCTGCAATTACCCTGCCTTATTCTATGCGGCAGGTAAACATGACAGGGAAAAGCGCATGTAGCCATCCGGCACAGCC
>CAISRK010000415.1 GCA_903887815.1 uncultured Bacteroidales bacterium
GCATAACTAAAGGTATTCAGTCGCAGCCCTGAAAACTTCAGGTGGAATGTTGTGCAATAAATCACTTATCTCCTGCCTGTTCTGCATCCGCTTTACAACTTCGGCAAATAAGGGAGCAACAGAAATAATTTTAATTTTTGTTGCCGTTTTCACCCTGTCGTTTGTAATACTGTCGGTTGAAATTACCAGGTCAATATCACTCTTTCCAATTGCAGCCACGCCCTTTTCGCTAAGCGGGAGGTGTGATAAACAGGCATAAATTTTCTTAGCCCCCTTTTTCTTCAACAAACTTGCGATCTCAACTATTGATCCTCCCGAAAGGCTGAAATCATCGACTATTACGGCATCCTTACCCGAAACTTCACCTATGATTTCCATAATTTCAGCATTTTCATCGTGGGTCGACCGGGTTTTATCACCAATAGCAAGAGGAACACCCAGCATGGCAGCATATTTTCTGGCATTTTTGGCAAAGCCAGCATCAGGCGAAACCACTACTGTATCCTTCGATATGATAGTTTCAAGATACTTTACCAGTAAAGGCCTGGCAAGTAAATGATCAACCGGTTTCTTGAAGAATCCCTGTATCTGGGCTGCATGCAGATCCATCATAATTACCCTGTCGGCACCGGCCAGTTCAATGCATTCGGCACAAACTTTTGCCCGTATCGAAACATTCGACTCATCTTTCTTATCACCTTTGGCGTAGCTGAAATACGGGATGATTACTGTAACATACCTGGCTCCTGCTCTTTTGAATGCATCCATCCAGAATAACAATTCGACGAACTCGTTGTTAGGGTTTAAACCAATCGGCTGAACAAGGTATATCTCTTCGTCACTAACATTTTCTTCAATCCTTACATATGTATTGCCATCCGAAAAGGTAATGACCCCGGTTTTTCCTACATCAATACCAAGATAACGACACATACGCCCGGCAAATATCTTTCCCGAGGTTCCTGCAAATATTTTTATTCCGGATTTCATATTTTATCGTTTTGCCTGTAAATATCCTAAAGTATCAGTATGCATCGCATTGTGCATATTCCGTTGTGCGACGATCTATTGCAAATATAGCGAATGAATTGTAATATATCGGCTTATAAATCAGTTCAAATGACCGGGAGAAACTCTTTTTTAAAGCAACCTGTTGAAACCGGGTTTTTGTATTACGCTATTTGTCCGATAGGTTCAATTAACCTTAATAAACCTGCCGGAAAATGAACTTCCACCAGAACTCAGAATATACAAATAGATTCCGGCGCTAAGGTTTTGAACTTCAAGTTCTATTTTCTGATCCTCCCCTGGAATGTACTGTTGATTCTTCCCGGCTATAAAGTTTCCAAGAAGGTTATAAACATCAAGACTGGATCCGGATTCCCCTTCGGCTTTGAACCTGATTGTAAGTATTGATTTTACAGGATTTGGATATAAACGCAGTTCAGGCAAGGATTCACCTGTTTCAACAGGCAGCCCCAGATGGGCAGGATTATATTCATAAGCCCCTATATCGCACGAAAAGCCATAGGGACGCGGATAATGATAAAAATCGAAATCAATACCGCAGGTTTCAGGCGAAGCTGCATTAATGAGGGGCGAACCGGCTACGGGTGCAAAGGTTCCTTCCGAGACCCTGGCATCGTCGATAGTACGGGTGAGATAGTTATACTCAACCCTGGCATCGGACGCGCTGTTGGGAAACATGATGTAGGAATCATGTCCCTTGAAAGGAGTGCTGCCGTTTTCATAATAATCGTAATTGCCTGGATTCACAATCAGATTTGAAGCAATCAGGTTATTTTTTGTAACAATGCTTACGAAGCGGATGCCATCCGATTTAGGATTTACAATTGTATTGAAAAGCAAATTAAATGCCGAATCTTTCTGTGCGGTAATATCGGTAACAAAAATGCCGTAAACCATCCTGGATTTATCCGAAGGCATGAAATTTTTTCCGGCATCGACAATTACGTTATTAAAAACCTTAAGCCCTGCCAGTCCATAAACTTCTATCCCGTTCCCGTTTCCCTGGCTGATGAAATTATTGTTGCAATCGCATTTGGATCCGCCCCCGATAATTATCCCCGACATCTGCCCGTAATACTCCTTGCGGCTGTCGAAAAGCACCATGTTATCATAGATATGACAATCTTTTGATGCAGAACTAACCTGTATGCCATCCCATCCCGAATATTCAATTATGTTCTTATATACTTCAACTCCCTCGAGCAGTGAAGGCAGCAGGAGTGTATCAACCCCGCCGCAGTTCAAGGTTTGGCCGAAGTACTGTGTGCTGCCTATATATAAGCCTTCGGTGCCTGCCGAACCAATGTAGTTATCATGAATCAGGGTATTGTATTGGGTAAACTTATCGCGGGTGCTAAGCAGGCTGCAATCCGGATCTGTTTTGGCAAAGATTCCTGCCGAAAGGCAGTTTTCGATGCTGATATGATCGATTTCGTAATCAGAACTCAACCCGCCTATACCTATCCCTGCACCATTGGCAACCCGGCTGATTCTGAAGCCATAAAAATGATTTCTGTCGCCCGACCCGGTCAGCCTGAAATACCTGCAGTTGAGTATCGACATTCCATAATAGTGGTCAGTGTCAATAATAACCTGTCCGTTGCGATTCATAAAGATAACAGGTTTATCCCTTTCACCCGTAAAGTTCAGAATCCTTAATAACCTGCGCTGTCCGGCACTGAACACTACGGTATCGCCAGGCTGTACCATATTATAAGGCGCTACATTGGCATCAACTGATGTTACTGTTGTATCCACAATAAATACATGCTGCTGGCCCCAGGCAGGATTGCAAATGACATAAAAACATGACAGCACGATAAACGCTATGGGTATTCGTAACATGATTTTTGAGAAATAAATTTCAGTTCCCTCTTTTGGCTCTTTCCCAGTTCACTGATTGTGATCCTTTCAGGTATCGTTTAAACCCAAGAAAAACGGAAAGATTCATTATAAAGAAGTAATAAGGGACAAATAACAGTTTTACACGGATGGAGCGGTTTTCGAGATACCATCCCAGTAAGGCGGCACAGTAAAACAGTATCTGCATCCAGAACAGCACACTAAACAACCCGAATCCGGTTATTCCTTCGTTCAGAGCAAGAATGAGACCGGCCGGTATGAGGAACAGGAGTGCAAGCGGTGCCAGTGTCCAGCGGAGTACACGATGCGATATGTATTGAAACGACAAAGTCCCGTACCGGAAGAAATTCAGGAGTGAACGCAACCTGACGACGGATTGTATGCCACCGGCTGAGATCCGGATTTTACGCTTCAATTCTTCTTTTACGTTTGCTGATGCGGTTTCGATAGCGTAGGCTTCGGGATCGTATTGTATAGTATACCCCTCCTGTGCAACGCGGAGTGAAATAATAAAATCGTCGAGCAGGGTATCGCGTTCCACTTCACGGTAGAGTTCGGTGCGGATTGCAAAAAGTTCGCCTGCAGCGCCTACTACCGAATAAAGCTCGGCATCCCATTTCTTTAATGTGGATTCATATTTCCAGTACAAGCCTTCGCCTGCGCCTGCAGCGGCGTCCTTGTCCTTGCTGAAAATCCGTTTTTCGCCCGAAACACAGCCTACTTTCGGATTACTGAATAAGTTTACAATACGCCTTATCGATTCCCGGCCCAGCATGGTGTTGGCATCGCAAAATACAACAATGGGTGTTTTCACAAACTGCATTCCGCGGTTCATCGCTCCTATTTTACCACTTCGCTGTGCAAGATGATGTACCTCCACTCCTTTATATTTCTTCAGCTCTTCAGGGGTTCCGTCATCGGATCCATCGGTAACCCATACCATATGCAATTTATCGGCCGGGTACTCCAGTTCAAGGCTATTCGCCACTTTTGCAGCTATAAAGCTCTTTTCGTTATATGCAGCAATAAAAAGCGTAACATCCGGTTCGTAGCCGGGATCAGGCAGTGTTTTTTTTGAACGGCCCGATAAGCGCTTGATTTTTATGAGTATAAAAAGCAGTATTCCATAGCCGATATAGGCATAGAAAACCACGAAAAGCATTAACCAGAATAGGATTTTTATTGCCGTCATACCATTTCGGATGTTTTTAAATTCCTGATCTTACGGGCATAGAGATTGAACTCATCCACTATGCCGATTTCAAATTCAGCCATACTTTCCAATACCGATTTTACTTTATCAACTCCTGAATGTTTATACTCAATCAGGAAGGTAATATTCGGATATTGCCTTATAAATTCATGAGTTCCCTGCAATGCTTCTACTTCCATACCCTCAATATCCAGTTTAAAGAGTATTTTTTCATTCCTGTCGATTTCGAGCAAAGAGAGTATCGAGTCGAAAGAGCGCAACTCGCTGAAGGGATTAGCCTGGCTGTTTTCATTGTCGACGCTGGAAGCGCCGGTGTTAACCGGGTTAAATTTGAACCTGGCTTGAATATTCTCATTACCCAGGGCTATAGGAAAGGGTTTAACTTTGCCGGTAAGTTTATTCAATTCAAGGTTTTTCAGCATAGCCATATAGTTGACGGCTAAAGGCTCAAAGGCAATGCACCTGAGATTGTATTTCGATAACAGTATGGAATATACGCCAATACAGGCACCGCCATCAATAAAAACAGTGAATTCATGGATTCGACCCAGCATGAATTTCTTGAGGCTCCATTCGTAGTAATAGTTTGCAAACTGGAAATCGTTTGTGTTTTTCCGGCAATAAAATGTCCCGACTGATGTCCTGACAAGCCTGTCACTGCCATGTGATGTTCTGTTTATCAAATACTTTACTGAGGATACAATGGATACAAAATCGCCGTGCCGGAGGTATTCGGTCAGATAACGCAGGTATGTTATTATTTTTTTCATCAGTCTGATTTTAAATGATTTATAAATGCATTACCGGCGTAGAAATTCAGGTAGTTTTTTAATGACATTGCTTAGTTTTTTTATATAGCGCTTCGATTCACCTATTGGCCGCAGGTTTTTCCATTTGGTACGGTTGAGATGTTCGAAGAATATTTTCCTGAATTCCTCACGGTTGTCGTAGGTTTTATACATAGGCTTCCGCCCGATGAAATGGATATTGAAAGGGTCGGCACATTCGTCCGATGCAAAAGCGTTCCAGCGGGGATCCAGTTCGAGCCAGCGGTTGGCCATTACTATGTTTAACCCATACTGGTCGGGATAATTGGCAAATTTCTCATTATCCGCAATGCATTTTACAACTGTAACCGCACTGTCTTCTTCACGCCATTTTTTGATATTGATGACAAGGATTCCTGTGTTAAAGTATTTTGTATCGGGGTCAAAGCCTAATTCTTTGTAATTCAGTATGCCGCCCCACGAATTACTGAATACTTTCAGCCTTGGATCCATAACGGCTGCCAGCATATGATCGCCGAGGTCGATATTCCATAAATCCGATATATCGCGCATCATGATCATATCCACATCCAGGTATATAATCTTCTCATACTGTTCGGGTATGAAATGCGGTATAAAGATTCGTGTATGAATATTTTTAGGGTATGAAGTCCGGTCGAATGGAATCCGCATTGTATCCGGAATGGCATCGTCCATTGCAATCCAGTTCAGATGCATTTTGTCCGAAACAAGCGATGCAGCCATTTTTTTTCGGTTTCCTGAAGTGATGCCGTCATCAACAATAAACACTTCGATGTTTTCACCTGAATTGTGATGAAAATCAACTGATTTTAAAAGTGCTGCCAGGAGTATCACATAGTGATTATCGCAGGCCACTATAACTGCAATCGGGGAATTTGTATTCATACCATTAAGGTTTAAAACTTCATTTTTACTTTCCTGATTTACTTACAATTAAGCTATTCGTGTTTATAGAAATAAATGCTCACTCTTTTGAATTCCTTTACTACCCTCGTTTTTATTGCATTAAAGAAGCTACCGCTGTTCTCGACCGAACGTGTTATGGTCCAGGCAGCTGCTTTTAACTTTGTGACCCTTTTAATTTTACCGGTTTTGAGCAAAGCCAGGGCCATGGATCCGTCTTCGGAGCGGGAGTTGTTTTTTATAAACCCTATTTTGAGCGCCTCTTCACGCGAAAAACAAAAATTCACACCTCCGACAGCCAGGTAAGGCCGGTTAAACGTACGCAAATAATGAATGATATCGCGGAAGAATTCGTAGAAAGCATAGCGCAGGCGCGATTGACCTTTGCCCGGAGTGAACGAATAGGTGCCTGAACTGGCAACACTTTTTCCAGCAAGTATGGGTTTCAGCATAGTATCAACCCAGGTAGGTGGATAAATGGTATCCGAATCGCCGGTCAGGATATATGTGCCATGCGAATTTTCAAGGGCAGCCTGCCGAGCAAAACCATAGCCCTGCTTTGTTTCGGAAACGGGTGTTATTCCGCACATGCGTATGATTTCGGAAGTTTTATCTTTCGAATTATTGTCGACATACACATATTCGACCGCATGGGCACTTTTCATGGCGCTCAGCGAGGAAAGGTTACGCAGAATATTCGATTCCTCGTTCCATGCAATTATATTTACCGACACCAAAGGGGATTCTGAGCGCTGGGAAGCAAACCCGGCCCGTATCGTTGAAAATACCGCTTCGGGAATGTCCTCAGCTTTTTCATAGTCATACTGGTGTATCCGGATATTGGCAGGTACTGCAGGACGGAACATGGATTAGAAGTATTAATTTAGATTCGGTCTTTTCTTTATTTTTTTGAGTTATGGCTATTGGGTTCCGGCACCGATTTCACGGTAAATCCCGAGTACATGCCGGGCCATGGCTTTCCACGAGAATTTTGCAGCCTGTACAAATCCTTTGCTGATCAAAGCGGCCTTGAAATCACTGTCCGCCGTTAAGCGGATCATGGCAGCAGTAATTTCCTCCGGCTTAAAGGGATCCACCAGCAAGGCTGCATCGCCTGCCACTTCGGGCATCGACGATGTATTGGATGTGATAACCGGGACGCCACAGGCCATGGCTTCGAGCATGGGTATACCGAAACTTTCGCGTAACGAAGGATATAAAAAGACGCTGCACTGGCAGTAAATTGCAGGCAGGTCAGTATTCACTACGTATCCGGTAAGAAAGATGCGGTTTATAAGTCCTGGATCACCAATTTCGGTAAGAAGTTTATTCAATTCATCCTGGTCGTAATCGAGCATAACCAGGTTCATTTCACTTCCGGTTTGTTTCAGGAAATCGGAAAAGGCTTTGAGTGTTCCTTTGGTATTTTTCTTAGGGTCGGTATTGCCCAGGAAAAAGAAAAAATGATCGGGCAGGTGGTATTTTTCTTTAACCCTGCTCAATTCACTATTATCAGTTACAGGCTTGAAATGTTCGCTTACGCCATTATACACTGCTACCAGCCTTGAATCACCTGCCATTCCAAAGAACTGCCCGATACGTTCTTTTTCGAAATTCGAAACGGTTATGATCTTCCGGCTCTTTTTGATTACCCGTGGAACAAACAAACGACGGTACATATTGCCGAATTTCTGATAATTTGTGCCACTTCCCTGTAGTATTTTCAGGTAACTGCTTTCCATATAGATAATATCGTGCAGTGTAACTACCAGCGGAATAGTGGTACTTACAGGAGCTGTGTTGCTTGTGCAATGAAGTATCTGGCAACCTGCTTCCTTTGCGGCCCTCGGCAGGGCGAGTTGCTCCCAGAAAGGATAAAAACCGGTTCCTAAGGTTACAATTTTGAAATTCGGAGTCTCTTTTACCGCGGTGTAATCTTCGTCGGGCTTTATGAACAGGACATATTCGTTTTCGGTATCAATAAGCTGAAGGTTTCGGATAAGTTCGAGGGCAACCATATCCATCCCGTGTTTCTTATTCCGGAAAATACGTTGTGCTTCTATTCCTATTTTCATAAAGGTGCTTAATTGTTTGTAAATCAGTCCGGGTGTAAAGCAATAATGCGGTGACAGGGTGATCAGTGTCGGTTCAACAGCAATTCAGAAAATCCACTTCCCAGTATTAATTCCGGCTACAGATCATGCAAATCCGGGATTCAACGGCGAGTGCAAGCCGGATAAAAATATTCAATACACGTTAAGTCTTCACCGACTCATTATTTAGTGTTTCGAATAAATCAATCCATTTTTGCATTATTACATCAGGGAAATATCGTTTTACATTTTCTCTTGCCGTGAGTCCCATTTTCGCTCTTAGTGCTTTATCATCAATTAAACAGCAGATTTTATCGGCTAGCTTTCCGATATTCGCGTTTTCGACCAAAAAGCCATCTTCACCATCGGTTATAATATCAGAAGGGCCATCCGGACAATCAAAAGAAATGACCGGGAGACCACAAGCCATAGCCTCGATTAAAACCATCCCAAATCCCTCAAAACGGGAACTCATTACATAGAATGAGCTTTCGATGTATTTTTCGGCGATATTCGTTACCGGAACCTCAAGGAAAAAGGAATTGTTTAAATTCCTGGAATTTATTAACTGCTGAAGTTTTTCCTTATCCTCACCGTTTCCATAAATATGCATTGTCCAGCCAGGATGTAGTTTATGAACAAGTTCCCACGCATAAATCAGCAAATCATACCCTTTTTGTGCATACAATCTGCCGACACTTATTATTTTATTACCTGAACAATCACTAAAGTTTTCAGGATAAAACGGGGTTGAGTTGGGAATTACAACTGCTTCCCTGACTTTACTCCAATGCGCAGCGTCATTATCAGTTAATACAACCAGCCGGTCGAATTTGCGGATGGCATTTTCTAGTTTTTGTCTCCATATTTTCAGGATAGCCCGGTATAAGAAACCTTTGTTTTCAAGGAGATGAAAATTCCGGACATATTCTTTTGAAACATGAGCCTCGGCAATTTTTTTACTCCCGTCCTTCAGTTTATAAAGGAAGTCAATGTCGCGGCTTATGGTTGTAATTGTAATGTCAAGTTTTAACGAGAGTAAGAGGGCACTTAATTTCCTTTTATATTGGTGTAGTAATTTGAAATAAATAAACCCACGCTTGAAAAAAGTGTGGTGATATTGCTTATTGAAATTAACATCCAGGTCAATATGCTTTACTTTATCCGACAGCTTAAAAAATAAGGGATGGTTACCTTGATGTGCGGTAATTATATATACTTCGTACCCATAATGCTCAGCAAAATAATTGGCTTTATCGGTTATAACCCTGTCAGCGCCTCCGATTGTATTTAATGCGGGATAAATGTATGCGATTTTCATTCCTGGCAAAGTTATGCGTGTAGCTTATCGACAAGTTCTAAAATTCTCTGTTGCTTAAGGGCTCCAATAATTCATCGTGCATCAGTTGAATCAGAACACTAAACATTATTCGGAAGGTAAAAATAAGGATATTAAGCTGAATAATCACAAAAACCCCAAAAAACGATGGGATTTTATTATCACATTGATATTCAATGTTGATTAAGTGCTAAAACATCAAAAGTAGTCATTAGCAGTACTCTGTAAAAAACAAAATTTTACCTTTATTTCTTATCCCGATTTTCTTTTTTATTCATATTAAAGGATTCGATAGCAAATTAAAAATCTTCAAAGTTTGATTATTTTCATGTATCTCAGCCAATCAACAATTTCCGGATTCGATTATACACAACAACTTCCAGTATGTATGAAAAAATGATCAGAATCACGACATAAAGGCCATACTCAACTACCTTATTGCCTACGAAACTCAGGTAAGTGGCCCCCACAACCAGGTACGCATGTGATATGTAAATCACATAGGAACAGGGCGCCAGGTATTTAAAAACTCCAAAAATCAGATTATAGCCACGCCAATGCAGGTTTTGCCAGATCACGGCTCCGAACATAACCATTATAGCAAACACAAAATGGCGCAATTCGATAAATGGATATGCCACAAGCGGGAAAGTGTATGTTTTAGTATACGAAAAATGTAAGGCCAGGTTAGCTGCAAGTATCGCAGTAATGGCAAACAGCACATAAGCATAAGGCATTATACCGCGAATGGTAAATTTTCCACCTGCAAGGTAGGTTTCGGCAAACCGCACCCCTATCCACCAGATCGCAAAATACATAGCCAGCCGGTTAACGTGAAAAGGATAAATAACATAAGTAACCGCTGCTGTTATTGTAATAATACTGACCCATTTATTAAGTTTTTCTTTATCAATTTTATTGGCGAGCAAAAAGAACAGCATATAGAACCACCATTCGTACGAAAGCGACCACAGGACCCCGTTTCCCATATAAGCCGGCGAAATAACATGCGGTTTCTGCGAAATAACATCCTGCAGCATAAACAGGTTTCCCAACAGGGTGAACCATTCGGGATAGGCTAATGTGCCTTCGCTGTAACATTTAAGCAGGTAACCCAGCAGGAATATAAAAAGCAAAGGGATATAAAGCCGTATAAAACGGCGGATAAAATAGTGTTTGAATGATTTGTCCTTTGATTTCTCGTAGGTGTATTTGATTACAAATCCGGAAAGCACAAAAAAGACAATAACCGCCTCAGGTCCAAACCGGAAAAGCATTCCAACATTTATACCGAGCAAATATATTTTCTGTGGCAGTATATGGAAGAAGACCACATAAAGAGCCGCAAACCCACGTAAGGCTTCGAGTTTTTCCAGTCTTGGTTTTTTTGTATCTTTTTTTTGCATCATTGTAATCTTAATTTATGGGTGATCCGATTTCTTATCCAAACAACGGTCGATTATTTCCTCAAAAAGATCAGCCCGGTTCTCCCAGGAGTTCTTTTTGGCAAATTGAATTCTCTTAGTTATACTTTCCAGGTTGTCGGATTCAATCTCGCGGACTATTGCCGCACAAAAGGATTCCTTTCCACCGGTAAAACTGACAATATCATTAAACTCGGGAAGATCGGCAAAGGAGGTGAGTACAACCGGCACTCCAACCGAAAGGTATTCGTTTATTTTCAGGGGGTAAATGTTTTTTGAGTATTCGTTGCAGATATAAGGGATAAGGCCCACATCGCATTTTTGCAGTAAGCCCGGAACTTCGTTTGGTTTTACCGGCGGCCTGAATTGAACATTCGCATATCCGGAAAGACACTGCTCAATGGACTTATTCATTAATTCACCAACAAACTCAAAGTCATAATCCGGCAGCTGTTTTACCGAATATTCGATGGTATCGATGTCGAAACGCTGATCCAGGCTACCAATATAGCCTACTTTCTTTCTATTACCGGTATTACTCAAGCCTGTTTTTGCACTCTGATTGAAAACGTTGAAATCGACCCCGTTTTTAACCACATACATTTCAGGGTTAAATTCTTTTAGCGAAGCTGCAAGGAACTCAGAAGTAACAATTACTGCATCTGCCATTTTTGCAAAGCCCTGGTCGGCAACCACGGCTCTTGACCCGTACCGGCCTGTATTTGGACCATCGTAACAATAAAACAGGTTCAGCTTTTCTCCTACTTTCCCAAAAAGATTTTTACCGTATATAGCGTTGTAGGCATTGATGCAAACCGGCTTATCCATGTTTAGTTTCCGTAGCGCACGCCTGATTGATCGTGCATAAATAGAACTGTTGAGTTTCAGGAACAGATTATAAAGCGGTTCAATTTTAATGAATTCAACAGGAAGCAGCGGAGGGATGACCAGGTGATGAACTTTTGTATTGAAATTTGTTTGTTCCACACTAAGCCTTTTCTCAAAACCAAGCATCCTGGAAACTGGTGCCCTGCCCTTCCCTAAAAGTGTTGAGAGCATATCTTTAAAAGTGAAAGGATATTCGACAAATAGTACCGTATTTCTCCTGGCCAGTAGCGACATGAGTTGTACGGTGGATTTTGTATAAAAGCCTTCCCAGGTTGTATTCGAAACACAAATAATATTTTGGGTACTGCTCATCGGGCTTTACTTTAGTCGTATTTTAATGTCTTGAGTTCAATTCTCCTTATTAATTCCGGGGTTTACACTGCCATGTTTGGTGTGTATAAATGTTTTGTTAGCCCCTTTTATTTTAAGCAGCGAACCCATCATAAGGATCATCCCTTTGGGCAGGCTGGCCATGGCCCGCATCGTTTCTTTCGTATAAAAAGCTCCAGGGATTGAGAATAAAAATGTCAGGAGGCAAAGGATCATGACGATACCCCACAGTATTGAGTAGCAAAAGCAAATGCCAAAAATAAAGTTGAAGACCACGAAAGCGGCTCCAAAAAGGAAAACACTTCCTAGCAACAAGATGCGGGGAGGCTGGATAAACTGTATCGCTTTATCGAAATAATCAGCATTCCCCTTTAAAACCAGCTGCTTTAAAGCAGTAAAAAAATCCTTCCTGAAATAATGCAACTGGGCTGAAAGCCACCTGCGGCGCTGATTGCTGAACACTTCGGCTTTTTGAACTTTTTCGTCGAAAACCAGGGCATCGTTAAGGTATTCTATTTTATATCCGTCCTTCAGCAATTTCAGTTCTATTTCCTTGTCAAAACCACCAACAGCCTTTACTTCAGCCATCAGTTCTTTGAAAAAGCCATATCTGAAAGCCATGCCAGAGCCAATGATAGCCGAAGAAAGCCCAAGCACCCTGTGCCCTTTCCTGAAGATATGATTGTTAATTTCTTCGCTTACGGCATCCAGAATGGCAAGCGGGGTATTGGTGTTTTTGGCAGTACGGTGTCCCTGAACGGCCATAAAATCCTTTTCAAAGCATGCGTTTATCTTTGTAAGAAAATCGATTGCCATTACATTGTCAGCATCCAGAACAACTGCAATATCATAACTACCCGTTAATACCTCCATGGCCTTGTTCAATGCCTTGGATTTCGTGCTCTTGTCGAACTTTACTTCTACCACTTTAATTGGAAGTTCCCTTAAGCAGGCAAGCGTTTCGGGCCGGAAGGAATCGGCAATAATAACAATATCGTACTGTTCCCCCGGATAATCCTGTAACAGGGCTTCCCTTGCCACTTCCATAATTACGTCATCCTCCTTGTAACCGGGGATCAGAACCGCTATTTTCCGGTATAAAGTCCGGGGAGGATAAACGGGTTGCCTGTAAAAAAGTCCGGCACAGGAAAAAACAAAAATATACAGGGTCGAGAGTGCCAATGCAGCCAGAATCAACAACTGTATCACAATATAAAATGTTTGCAATGCCGGGTTCATGTTTGATTCAGATTAAGTACTTATTTCATTGACTTCCTGATGCTTAAATATACCAGGATTAAACTTTCGTGTACTGAATTAAACAGGTCGTGTTACCAGGGCTTTCTCCCATTTCCAGGCTGAACTCATCATTTCGTCGAGCGACTTTTCAGCCTTCCATCCCAGTTCATCATTGGCAAAGCGGGTATCAGCCCATACCATTTCAACATCTCCCGGGCGGCGGGGAACTATTTTGTAATTCAGCTTTTCGCCGCTAACTCTTTCGAATGAATTAATTACATCAAGCACGGAATACCCTGTGCCGGTCCCGAGATTAAATATTTCCAGTTCCGACTTACTCCTGCCTCCCAGCATCCGCTCAACAGCGATAACATGCGCTTTTGCGATATCGACCACATGAATGTAATCGCGCACGGCAGTTCCGTCGGAGGTGTTATAATCGTTGCCAAACACGCTTAAACATTCGCGTTTACCAATAGCAGTTTGTGTAATGAAAGGCACCAGGTTATTGGGCACCCCCAGAGGCAATTCCCCGATAAGGGCTGAATCATGTGCTCCAATCGGGTTAAAATAGCGCAGGGCAATAGCATGAACAGGATGCGAGTGAGTCACAAACCGAAGAATTTCTTCACACATCTGCTTTGTATTGCCATACGGCGACCAGGCTGGTTTGATAGGTGCTTTTTCGGTAACAGGCAGTTCGTCGGGTTGACCGTACACGGTGCAGGAGGATGAGAAAACCATGTTGGATATAGCATGAGTTTTCATTCCTTCAAGCAGGTTGATCAGCGACTGAAGGTTATTCCTGTAATAATCCAGGGGTTTTGCCATTGATTCGCCTACTGCCTTGAATGCAGCAAAGTGAATAATCCCGTCGATATTATTATTCCGGTTGAAAAACCCGGCAGTCAGTTTGCCATCAGCCAGGTCGAACTGCTCAAAGGCGGGCATTATTCCCGATATCTTCGCAATGTAATCAAGTACGTCGATCGAAGAATTTGAAAGATTATCGACGATAATCACATCGTAGCCATTTTGCTGAAGTTCGACTACGGTATGCGAGCCAATAAACCCGGTGCCGCCTGTTACAAGTATTTTTTTATTAGCCATTGTTTCTATCCGGATATTTTAATTGATTGATGTTGTAGCGTTCGATTGGCCCAGGGTTAATTTATTGAAAAACGGAGGTTTACTTTCAGCCGGATTATTTCAATTTGCGAAGCTTATTGCGGACTTTTAATGCATATTTTCTCAGGAACGGGAGATATTTTCCGCTTTTCAGGTTGTAAAGCATGGATTCAGCTTCGAAAACCATTTCGAAATTTTCGGTACAAAGCACCGGCTTTTTCGAAATACGGTTAATCTCCAGGGCCTGCTCCATGGAACTTTCGATAAAAAGCACATATGGCTTAGCCATATAGTTCTTCGCTTTGTGTTCGGCATGGCTGTTGGCTTTCTGACGAGCAGCCATATCGGGAAGGTCCAGCATCACAAGATCGTTGTATTTTACATTGTGGGCAGCAAGCCAGGTTTCGGTTGCTTTCCGGTATTTCTCAAGCCTCGAGGTAACCAATGTGCCTATTTTACTGCCCGGGATAAATAAAGGAGGCGCATTAAGCACGAAGTCCATGTATTTTTCCCCGTCATCATTTTGCTCGGGAGTAGGATCTACACACAAAACACCGTCGATGTCGAAGCAGGCTTTTTCGAGTGTAGAATGGTTGAAAATATTCCACTGGAAATACCTGGGCAAAGGAACTACTTCGAAAAAATAGTCCACCATTTTTTCTTTCCCGGGGATCACATATACTGCGCAATAGCTTATGGCGAACTGCGCTTCGAGGTGTTTTAAACTTGTTTTGCATTCCTCCATGGCAGATCCGGAAGCAATGCTGTCGTCGACCACAAGGATTTTCTTAAATTCTTTCAAATCGAAGAACTGGCTGCGTGCGCCAGCTTTATAGATATGACCATTCAGAAACGAATGAATATCGGTATAAGGCCTGTTAAGGTATAGTGCAAGTAAATTTGCAGGTAACATACCACTTCGGGGAATTCCAACTATAAGGTCGAAATCACGTGGTATGATACTCAACCGCCTGAGTATTACCTGGTTCAAGTCTGAGATATTCCTGTAGTACATACGATTTTGAATTTAGGAAGTGATTTATAAAACCTGGACTTCCGGATAATTATTTTTATTCTTTCCCTTACAATACAATAGGCACTTTTTTACCTGCCGATGGTACTTTGAAAAAGCCAAGTTATGGAATATTATGGTAAAATGTCGGCATTTATTCTGACTTGTCAAAATCCTCCTTAATGAGGTACTAATGAATCTTCAAGAAATTTCATGGCCTCCTGTTTTTTGGTTGCCAGGATTTCATTTACATGCTTAAAATCAATCGGGGCATATAGCTTTTCAGTTAAAAGGCTATCAGCCGAAAGAATGATCCTATCCTCCAAGCCGAATACTTTCAGAAGGGAAGTAAACCGCGTCATACCACGTTTTTTATTGCCTAAAGCCAGGAAGGGTTTGTTAAAAATGATTGCAAACGCGGTTCCATGAAACGAATCCGTAATAACATACTCGGCATCCATAAAACCCCTTAACCAGGCTGTAACAGGAGGAAATATGCAGTCGCTTATTCTTCTGCTGCCGGCATCCCTGAATATACTTTTCGGCATTATGGAAACTTCTGTCAAACCTGTTTCCCGGGCAATCTTACTGATAAATTCCAGTTTTTCGGGCGATTTATCCAACACATAGGTTAACAAGGTTCCTTTGCATTCCGGAATATTATCATTTTCAACCAGTGTGATGTAATCTTCTTTGGCCAGCAAGAGTGTTGGATCAAGCACCTGCACGGCATCGATCCCGAAATTATCTTTACAGAGCTTTACAGCCGAATCTTCGCGTACGCCTACAGCATTAAACCGGGTGACCAGTTTCCTGCATTCGTCCGTTTGCTCTGGCGTAAACTCCCAATTATCAACCCCAAACGATGCTGCGTAGGAAATACGCTTAATAGCGGATTTGCCGTCGATAAAGCCCAGGAAATGATTTGCCAGGGAAGGCGAATACTTGGGTCTCCATACCTGGTCGCTTCCAACAATATACGCATCAAATTCATAACGGCTTAGGTTCGAAAAATCCTTTTCGGATTTCAGCAAATCGGTAGTACGGATATTTTCGCTGAGGAAACGGATTACATGCTGGTCAATAACCTGCACCTCTTTGACCGTAGCCCATGAACGAATGACACCTATTTTACGCTTCAGGATACTTTTAATGAGCCGGTTAGCAAAAGAAATGATCATTATGCTGAGCGGCATATCCCGGGTTTTACGGTTAACTGACCAAACCTCATGCCCCATCCGCTTCAGGACCGTTTGCAGGGCAAAAGCCTGCAGCAAACCCCCGTAATTCGGGTTAAAAGGCAAGGTGATTATTCCTATTTTCATGCTTCCTTCTTAAGTTAAGAGTAAGAATATCAATTTATTATTTCAAATGTTCAATGGTGATTTCCTTTGCACTTTTTCGTGGCGATGCAGCGATAGAGAAATGATCGGGAACGTTCCCACAGGATATAATCATCAGGAGAACTTCATTTTCGGGAATATCCAGTATCCTGCGGAGTATCACGTCCTTATCATTTGCTACACCCCAGTTGAGCGAACAGGCCCCGATGTGGTTAAAATGCAGGGCATTTAATAAGGACATGATAAAGATACCCCCGTTTAAATGATTTTCGTTGCGCTCATGAATATCTTTTGTAGTTGAAATCACCGAACTTATTACCAAAAGGGTTTCGGCCATGTGACCAAATCCACGGTTACCATTCTGAATTTCGAGAATCTGTTTTTTCAATCCGGGTGATTTAACTATATGAACCCGGTTTGGCTGGCGGTTGCAAAAGGAGGGGGATTTCTGTGCCAGGTCAATACAATTGTGTAAAACAGCTAAAGGAATTTCCTCGCTGGTATAATTGCGGACCGAATACCGCGAACGGCAAAACAGGTCGAAAGGACTGTTCGCATGCTTAAAATACTCCTCCCTGCTTATCTGGATCTGTTTCAACCCATGGGCGGATTTAAATTCATTTTCAAGAAGTGCGAGTTTTCCGGCAACCTCAGTATCCAGATTAAACTTAATGTGTTCATGAAAATCACTGTATTCTTTTAAAACGGAAACCGATTGGGTGTATTCCATTTCATCGGGAGGCAAGTTTAATTTCCGGTATTTCAAAACCGTATCGACTAAATTTACCACGATTGGTCTACCGAAACCCGGGCGTGGAACAGGCATAGTTAATCCCTTTTCAACAATGTGATAGGCAAGCGTTAAGTCACGTTTTACTTTTTCCGCTTCCGAATCGCTGTATACCTTATCATGAACACGTCGTTTCAGGTCGAAGCTTACCGCTTTTTTTGCAGCCCGCAGGTAATACAGGTAAAGTATCTTCTGCGGTATTAGTTGTCGTAACTTGTTTTTTACTGATCCCATTATCAATGGATTTATACTGTTTACAAAGCTCCTCTTTATTTCTGATTGCTGCTTTTACTGAAAGCTTTCAGAACCACATTTTATTTAATCTATGCCTTATTATCTTCGTATTCTCAGCACTTTAAGAATCCGGCCTAAGGGCTTGTTCATTAATTCGCGCTCCGATTCGTTCATCCCGATAAACCAGAATACCGGCAAATAAATAATTGAAAAAAGTATGATACCGGCTCCCAGGGAAAGGATTGTTTGCAGGTGAATGATACGCATCAGGAGATAGGCCGCGCTGCCCAGGATGAGGGGTGTCACCGACATTTTACCGATTTCCTTCCAGAATTTAGGGATATCGATAGCCTGTTTTTTGTAGTAATAGATATTCATGACAATGATATGCCCGATTACTATGGCTACGCAAATAGCGGCAGCGCAAC
>CAISRK010000416.1 GCA_903887815.1 uncultured Bacteroidales bacterium
ATTATGATCGCTGAGCAGGGTAATGTACCTGCCAAACTGATCAAAGAATTCAGGAAAACATCCGCTAAACCTCTGCTCAAAGGTGCTTATGTAGAAGAAATGACCTTTGTTGGTGATAATCAGCTCGATGCTCTGATGGCTATTAAGACTAAGAATGAACTTATAGCTGACGTAATCGCAATGCTGAACTCCCCAGCCAAGAATGTTATCTCTGCGCTGCAATCCGGTGGACAGAAACTTACAGGTGTACTCAAGACCTTGTCCGAACGTCCTGCATAACAACAGGCGCTCCCGAACAAAATGAATTAATAAATAAATGTAAAACACTTTAAAACAACAAATAAAATGGCAGACTTGAAAGCTTTCGCTGAACAGTTAGTTAATCTGACAGTAAAAGAAGTAAATGAGCTTGCTCAGATACTTAAGGACGAATACGGAATTGAACCAGCAGCAGCAGCTCCAGTAATGATGGCTGCAGCAGGTGCTGAAGCTCCTGTAGTAGAAGAACAAACTTCATTTGATGTTATCCTCAAGAGCGCAGGCCAAGCTAAATTGGCTGTGGTTAAACTTGTAAAAGAATTAACCAGCCTTGGCCTCAAAGAAGCAAAAGACTTAGTTGACGCAGCTCCTAAGGCTTTGAAAGAAGGTGTAACTAAGGACGAAGCAAACGCCCTTAAACAACAACTCGAAGACGCAGGTGCAGAAGTTGAGATAAAGTAAATATTGCTATTTGGACTACAATTACCAAACTGACTTCTTAATTATGCTCTACGCGTAATTAAGTAGTCAGTTTTCTTCCCGATTTTCATATCGGGATTAATTGTTTAAAAATACTTTGTTTATTTAAATCTTAAATTTCATGGCTTTGGCTTCACAAAAAACTGAACGGAGTAGCTTCGCAACATCAAAAATCAAGGCAGTTTATCCTGATTTTCTCGAAGTGCAAATAAAGTCTTTCCAGGACTTTTTCCAGCTGGAGACAAATCCTGACAATCGCGTTAATGAAGGCCTCTTCAAGGTTTTCTCGGAAAATTTCCCGATAACCGATGCCAGGAATAATTTTGTTCTTGAGTTTCTCGATTATTTTATTGATCCTCCCCGTTATTCTATCGAGGAGTGCATCGAAAGAGGTCTCACCTACAGTGTCCCTCTTAAAGCAAAATTGAAACTCTTCTGTACCGATCCCGAACACGAAGATTTCGAAACAATTATACAGGACGTATACCTGGGAATGATCCCCTATATGACGCCCAAAGGCACATTTGTTGTAAATGGTGCTGAACGTGTTGTTGTATCGCAGTTGCATCGTTCACCCGGAGTATTCTTCGGTACAAGTTTTCATACCAATGGCCAGCAGTTGTACTCGGCCAGGATTATTCCTTTTAAAGGGTCGTGGATGGAGTTTACTACCGACATCAACCACGTGATGTATGCATACATCGACCGTAAAAAGAAATTACCTGTCACTACATTGCTTAGGGCTATCGGATTCGAAAGCGATAAAGACATTCTCGAAATCTTTAACCTTGCCGAAGAAATCAAGGTTAGCAAAGCCGGCCTGAAAAAATACGTTGGCCGCAAACTTGCTGCCAGGGTGTTACGTACCTGGATCGAAGATTTCGGAGATGAGGATACAGGCGAAGTTGTATCAATCGAACGTACCGACGTAATTATTGACCGCGAAACGGTACTCGAAAACCAGCATATCGATATGATTGTTGATTCGGGCGCCAAGTCAATTCTGCTTCACCGCGACGACATCAACGCGCAGGATTATTCCATCATCTTCAATACCTTGCAGAAAGATACTGCAAACAGCTCCAAAGAAGCTGTTGAATATATATACAGGCAGCTGCGTAATGCAGAACCACCTGACGAAGAAACCGCCCGCGGCATTATCGAGAAACTGTTTTTCTCCGATAAACGTTACGATCTGGGCGATGTTGGACGTTACAGGATCAATAAAAAACTTTCACTCGAAATCCCGCTCGAAACCAAAGTCCTTACAAAAGAGGACCTGATCTCGATTATAAAATACCTTATCGGTCTTATAAACTCGAAAACTGAAGTGGACGATATCGACCACTTAAGCAACCGTCGTGTACGTACCGTTGGAGAACAGTTGTACAACCAGTTCGGCGTAGGTTTGGCCCGTATGGCCCGTACCATCCGCGAACGTATGAATGTACGCGATAATGAGGTGTTCACACCTATGGATCTTATCAATGCCAAAACATTATCAAGTGTAATCAATTCGTTCTTTGGTACCAACCAGCTGTCGCAGTTCATGGATCAGACTAACCCGCTTAGCGAAATTGCCCACAAACGCAGGGTTTCAGCCCTCGGGCCTGGTGGACTTTCGCGCGAAAGAGCCGGTTTTGAGGTTCGCGACGTTCACTATACTCACTACGGACGCCTCTGTACAATAGAAACTCCTGAAGGACCGAACATCGGTCTTATTTCGTCACTCTGCGTTTTTGCGAAAATTAACAAGCTAGGCTTTATCGAAACCCCATATAAAGCGGTTATTGATGGTAAAGTTGATCTTGCTGAAACCATGTACCTGAGCGCCGAAGAAGAAGAAAATAAGATTATTGCACAGGCAACAACTGCCATGAGCGATACAGGTGAATTCAGGGACGATAAAGTAAAAGTACGTTACCTGGCCGATTATCCTTTGATTGAAAAAGGGAAAGTCGACTTAATTGACGTTGCTCCTAACCAGATCGCTTCGATTGCAGCATCGCTTATCCCGTTCCTCGAGCATGACGATGCTAACCGTGCACTTATGGGATCAAACATGATGCGCCAGGCCGTGCCGCTTCTCAATCCCGAAAGGCCGATTGTTGGTACAGGCATCGAAGCCCGAGTTGCCCAGGATTCGCGTGTGCTTATCAATGCCGAAGGCGATGGTATTGTTGAATATGTTGATTCAGTGCAGATTATTATCCGTTACGCCCGCCTCGAAGAAGAGCGCCTGGTTAGTTTCGACGATGATCTGAAAGTATATAACCTCACCAAGTTTTCGCGAACCAACCAGAATACATGTATCAACCTCAGGCCGATCGTCCGCAAAGGCGATAAGGTTAAAAAGGGACAGGTACTCTGCGAGGGTTATGCAACTCAAGCCGGTGAACTTGCCCTTGGCCGTAACCTTATGGTTGCATTCATGCCATGGAAAGGATACAATTTCGAGGATGCTATTGTAATTTCTGAAAAAGTTGTGAAAGAAGATATCTTCACTTCACTCCATATCGAAGAATTTACTCTCGAAGTTCGCGATACAAAACGCGGTGTTGAAGAACTTACCAATGATATTCCTAACGTAAGCCAGGAAGCAACCAAGGACCTCGACGAAAGTGGATTGATCCGTATTGGTGCCGAAGTGAACGAAGGCGATATCCTGATCGGTAAAATTACACCGAAAGGCGAAAGCGATCCTACACCTGAAGAAAAACTTCTTCGCGCTATATTCGGCGACAAAGCCGGCGACGTGAAAGATGCTTCACTCAAAGCACCTCCTTCGATGAAGGGTGTTGTTGTTGACAAAAAGCTTTTCTCAAGGGTAGTTAAGGATAAAAAACTCAAGGCTAAGGAAAAAGACTTTGTTAAGGAACTTGACGAAGAATTTTCGAAAAGCACTGCCGACCTGAAACAGAAACTGGTTGATAAACTGACTGTACTGGTTAGCGGTAAAACTTCGCAGGGAGTTTACAATAACTTCAAGAATGAAATGGTCCCCAAAAAGGTGAAATTCACCCAGAAAATGTTAATGGGAATTGATTTCATCAATGTGAACCCGAACAAATGGACTACCGATAAGGATGTGAATGAACTTATCAAACAGCTCATCAACAACTTCATTATCAAGTATAAGGAAATTCTCGGTGTATATAACCGTAAGAAATTCGTTGCTACTGTAGGTGATGAACTTCCAAACGGTATTGTTCAGATGGCAAAGGTTTATGTTGCCAAGAAACGTAAGCTCAAAGTAGGGGATAAGATGGCAGGCCGCCACGGGAATAAGGGTATTGTTGCGCGTATTGTTCGTGAAGAAGACATGCCTTTCCTCGAAGACGGAACACCTGTTGATATCGTTCTTAACCCGCTGGGTGTACCTTCGCGTATGAACCTGGGACAGATTTACGAAACCGTTCTCGGATGGGCCGGGGCAAAACTGGGAATGCATTTTGCTACGCCTATTTTCGACGGTGGTTCAATCGAACAGATCAATGCCCTTATGGGTCAGGCTGGTTTGCCCGAAAATGGAAAAGTTTTCCTTTACGACGGCGGAACCGGTGAGCGTTTCGATCAGACTGCAACTGTAGGTTATATCTATATGCTGAAACTTCACCACATGGTTGATGATAAAATGCATGCACGTTCAATCGGGCCATACTCACTTATTACCCAGCAGCCGTTGGGAGGTAAGGCTCAGTTCGGAGGTCAGCGTTTCGGCGAAATGGAAGTCTGGGCTCTGGAAGCATTCGGAGCAGCCAATATCCTGCAGGAAGTGCTTACGGTAAAATCCGACGACGTGGTTGGCCGCGCCAAAGCATACGAATCTATAGTAAAAGGCGAAAATATGCCTGTTCCCGGTATTCCGGAATCATTCAATGTACTTGTTCACGAACTCAGAGGCCTCGGACTCAACGTTAGCTTCGAATAAATATTTTTTACTGCCTAGCATCATGTTGCAACCACAACATGATGCTTTGGGCGGTAAATCTGTATTTAATGTGAAACAAAAGTAATTTTAATCGTAAATCCTTTCTTGATATATGGCTTTCAGAAAAGAAAATACAGCCGCAAACAAATTCTCCCGGATCAGGATAAGCCTGGCTTCGCCTGAATCAATCCTTGAGCGCTCCAGCGGCGAAGTACTAAAACCCGAAACTATCAACTACAGAACTTACAAACCCGAGAGGGACGGTTTGTTCTGTGAACGAATTTTCGGACCTGTAAAGGACTGGGAATGTCATTGCGGAAAATACAAACGTATCAGGTACAAAGGTATTGTTTGCGACCGTTGTGGTGTTGAAGTTACCGAGAAAAAAGTGCGCCGCGAACGCATGGGACACATTCAACTTGTTGTTCCAGTGGCTCATATCTGGTATTTCCGTTCATTGCCGAATAAAATCGGAGCATTGCTAGGTGTTCCATCTAAAAAACTTGATTCTATTATATACTACGAAAGGTATGTAATTATTCAGCCAGGACTTCTTGCTTCGGAAGGATTGAAAACCCTTGATTTTATCACCGAAGAAGAATATTTCGATTACCTCGATAAACTGCCGAAAGACAACCAGTACCTCGACGATCACGATCCGAACAAGTTTGTTGCCAAAATGGGTGCTGAAGCACTTGTTGATTTATTGGCACGCCTCGATCTCGACCAGGTTTCGTATGAACTGCGTCACAAAGCAAATACCGAAACATCGCAGCAGCGTAAAATGGAAGCACTCAAGCGCCTCCAGGTATACGAATCGTTCCGCGATGCGCAGACCCGCGGCGAAAACAAACCCGAGTGGATGATCGTAAAAGTAGTTCCTGTTATCCCACCCGAACTCAGGCCTCTGGTTCCTTTGGATGGAGGACGTTTCGCTACCAGCGACTTAAACGACTTGTACCGCAGGGTTATCATCCGTAACAACCGTTTGAAACGCCTTATCGAGATAAAGGCTCCCGATGTGATCATGCGTAACGAAAAACGTATGCTCCAGGAAGCTGTTGATTCACTTTTCGATAATTCACGCAAAGCCAGTTCAGTGAAAACTGAATCGAACCGCGCGCTGAAATCGCTGAGCGACAGTCTTAAAGGTAAACAAGGCCGTTTCCGCCAGAACCTTCTTGGTAAACGAGTCGACTATTCAGGTCGTTCGGTTATTGTTGTAGGTCCTGAACTGAAACTTCACGAATGCGGACTGCCGAAAGATATGGCTTCGGAACTCTTTAAGCCGTTTATCATTCGCAAAATGCTCGAACGCGGTATTGTAAAGACCGTGAAATCAGCAAAGAAAATTGTCGATCGTAAGGATCCCGTAGTATGGGAAATCCTCGAAAATATACTTAAAGGCCATCCTGTTATGCTTAACCGCGCTCCAACACTGCACAGGTTAGGTATCCAGGCTTTCCAGCCAAAACTTATCGAAGGAAAGGCCATACAGCTGCATCCTCTGGTTTGTACCGCTTTCAACGCCGACTTCGACGGTGACCAGATGGCTGTCCATCTTCCGCTGGGAAATGCTGCTATTCTTGAGGCACAGTTGCTGATGCTTGCATCGCACAATATACTTAACCCTGCCAACGGTGCACCTATCACGGTACCATCGCAGGACATGGTTCTTGGCCTTTATTACATTACTAAAGGCCGTAAAACCGAACCGGGTCATATCATGAAAGGCGAGGGAATGAAGTTCTATTCGCCCGAAGAAGTAATCATCGCTTACAATGAGAAGATGATCGATCTTCATGCCTGGATCCATGTAAGAATACCTGTTGAAGAAAACGGAGTTAAAGTTGAAAAACTTATAGAAACAACGGTTGGCCGCGTACTTTTCAACCAGGTTGTTCCTGAAGAATATGGTTTTATAAACGAGTTGCTTACCAAGAAATCGCTTCGTGATATTATCGGCGACCTTCTGAAGAAAACCGGAACTGCAAAAGCAGCCCGTTTCCTCGATGATATCAAGAGCCTCGGATTCAACTCGGCTTTCAAGGGTGGACTTTCGTTCAACCTGGGCGATGTGCTTGTTCCAAAACTCAAGGAAGAACTTATTCACAAAGCAAATATCGAAGTTGAAGAAGTAATGAATAACTATAATATGGGATTCATTACCAACAACGAACGTTATAACCAGATTATCGACATCTGGACCCATACCAACTCGAACCTTACCAAGAAGGTTATGACTGACCTTGCAACCGACAACCAGGGATTCAATCCGGCATATATGATGCTTGATTCGGGTGCCCGTGGATCGAAGGAACAAATCAGGCAGCTTTCAGGTATGCGCGGACTGATGGCGAAACCTCAGAAATCAGGTGCAACCGGCGGTGAAATTATCGAAAACCCGATTCTTTCGAACCTTAAAGAAGGTCTGTCGGTTCTCGAGTACTTTATCTCAACCCACGGTGCCCGTAAGGGTCTTGCCGATACGGCTCTTAAGACTGCCGATGCCGGTTACCTAACCCGTCGTTTGGTCGATGTTGCACAGGATGTAATTATTTCGGAACCCGACTGCGGAACACTTCGCGGACGTATTACAACCGCCCTCAAGAAAAACGAAGAGCTTGTTGAATCGTTGTACGACCGTATTTTAGGTCGTGTAACCCTTCATGATATTTACCATCCGCATACAGGTGAACTTATTGCCACAGCCGGTAAAGAACTTACCGAAGAAATCTGCCAGGTAATTGAAAATTCTCCTATCGAAGCTGTTGAAATCCGTTCGGTACTTACCTGCGAATCGAAGCTTGGTGTTTGTGCCCGCTGCTATGGACGTAACCTTGCAACCGGACGTATGGTTCAGAAAGGTGAAGCTGTAGGAGTTATTGCAGCCCAGTCGATCGGTGAACCAGGAACCCAGCTTACACTACGTACATTCCACGTCGGTGGTGTTGCCGGTGCCAATATTGCCTCGGCTTCGCGTATCGTTGCCAAATACGAAGGTACCCTCGAAATTGATGAGCTCCGCTCGGTAGAATATACCAACGCCGACGGACGTGTGTACCAGATTGTTCTGGGACGTTCGGCCGAAATGAGGATCATTGATCCTATAACCGGTATCATCCTTGCATCGGGACATATTCCTTATGCTTCGAACCTGTACTTTGCAAATGGAGCTACAATTAAGAAAGGCGACCTTATTACCGAATGGGATCCATACAATGCCGTTATTCTTTCGGAAGTGGATGGTACCCTTGCCTTCGAGAATATAGCCGAAGGTATTACCTTTAAAGTGGAAGCCGACGAACAAACCGGTTACCAGGAGAAAGTGATTATCGAATCGCGTATAAAAGCTAAGAATCCTGCAATCAAGATCATGACATCCGATGGCGAAGAGTTGAAAAACTATGACCTTCCGGTTGGATCCCACTTACAGATTGAAGAAGGTAAAGTTATAAAAGCCGGCGATGTACTTGTTAAGATTCCACGTGCTGTGGGAAAAACAGGGGATATCACAGGAGGTCTGCCACGTGTTACCGAGTTGTTTGAAGCACGTAATCCTTCCGATCCTGCTATTGTTTCCGAAATTGACGGAGTTGTATCGTTTGGAAAGAAACTGAAACGCGGTAATCGCGAGATCATTATTACTTCCAAAACAAACGAAGAACGAAGCTACCTGATTTCGACCTCGAAACAGATACTTGCCCAGGAAAATGACTACGTACGTGCCGGTACTCCTCTATCTGACGGCGCAATTACTCCGGCTGACATCCTCGCCATTAAAGGCCCGATGAAGGTACAGGAATACATTGTGAACGAGATACAGGAAGTTTACCGTCTGCAGGGTGTTAAAATCAACGATAAACACTACGAAGTAATCGTACGACAGATGATGCGTAAGGTTGAAGTAGTCGACCCGGGTGATACCAAATTCCTCGAAGGTGAACTTGTCAACAAGATTGACTTCAACGATGAGAATGACTGGATTTTCGGCAAGAAGATAGTTGAAGATCCGGGCGACAGCACGAACCTGAAATCAGGCCAGATCATCAGCGCCCGTAAGCTTCGTGATGAAAACTCACTTCTCAAACGCCGCGACAAACGCCAGGTTGAGTCACGCGATGCCAACTCGGCAACTGCCAAGCAGGTATTGCAGGGAATAACAAGGGCTTCGTTGCAGGTACGCAGCTGGATTTCAGCCGCATCGTTCCAGGAAACCACCAAGGTGCTTACACAGGCTTCCATACAGTCGAAGAGTGATGAACTGCTCGGTCTGAAGGAGAATGTAATTGTAGGACACCTGATCCCGGCCGGAACCGGTCTCCGCGAATACGAACATCTTATTGTTGGTTCGCGCGAAGAATACGATCGCATGCTGGCTTCAAAAGCTGAATAAACAGAATAAACAGCAAAAGGGGAAACTGAATCGGAATTTTGGATCAGTTTCCCTTTCTTTTTAACTGTTGAAACTTCATAAATTTAAAATATTTGAAACATGAATGATCAAAATAATCCAAATCAGAACCAGATCAATATTGAACTTTCTGACGAAGTAAGCGAAGGTATTTATTCGAACCTGGCGGTCATCACACATTCGAATTCAGAGTTTGTGGTCGATTTTATTAAACTCATGCCCGGTGTGCCAAAAGCAAAAGTGAAATCCCGGATCATACTAACGCCACAGCATGCCAAGAGGCTGTATCGTGCCTTAAAAGAGAATATTGGCAAGTTTGAAGCTATACACGGCACTATTAAAGAAACCGAAGGTGGCGATTTCCCCTTTCAGTTGAGCGGACCTGCCGGACAGGCTTAAGATTTAAAGCACATAAAAAAAGAGGTTTCATATTCTGAAACCTCTTTTTTTATGCATTCGTATACCTATTTTGTTGTAATATACTTGTATACAAGATCGGATTGTGCAGGGTCGAGCTTGGCTTTGGGAGCCATAAAACCTAAAACCTTTTTCCAGCTGTCGGCGGGACGGCTTGCCGGATCAGGCAGTTTATGGCACTTTCCGCAGTTGTTCACAAAAAGATCGTGTCCCATCTGAAGATCGGCTGCGGTTGCAGTTTCAACTTTATTAACATTGGTATCCGTTGTTGCTGCCTTTTTTGTTGAAGAACAGGCAATAGC
>CAISRK010000417.1 GCA_903887815.1 uncultured Bacteroidales bacterium
AGTGTTGGAATCACTGGGTCTATTATCTTAGGATTTCCGACATAAATATTTTACATGAACATGGATAATACCATTTAACTAACCTTAAAACATTATGTCTGAAATTGGAATTTTTTTTGGTGGCAAGGATAACGGAAGTACTGCTAAAGTAGCCCGGAAAATACAGGAATTATTTGGTGCCGGGGCTACTGTTCACAATGTAAGCACTGCAGCAAAGCACGATGTCGAAAAATACGATTTCCTTGTTTTAGGAACAGCAGCCTGGGGAATAGGCGAAATGCACTCCGACTGGGAACGGTTTATCGATAAGCTGATCGAAGCCGACCTCTCGAAAAAGAAAATTGCTTTATTTGGTCTTGGTGACCAGAAAATGTACCCCGAAAGTTTTGTCGACGGGATGGGAACAATTTTCTGCCGCTTACCTTATAAAGAAAATGTAGTAGGGAACACTTCAACACGTGGTTATAACTTCTATTATTCAACAGCCGAAAAAGACGGAAAATTTGTTGGACTTGCTATCGACGACGACACACAGGCTGAGTTTACCGATAAGCGAATTAAGGATTGGGTAAAGCAAATCCGCAAGGAAGCTTCAATCTAGGTTTGCTGGCATCAATACTAAGCCTGGGTTAAATCGAGGTACTGTTGCATTTGACAGGACAGCTCAAATGCTTCTTTATCTGCATTTTATTTTGCTTGCTTTGATATTGAAGAAAAAGCCCGCGAAGCAGTCCGATTTCAATATATACGAAGATATTTGTTTGGCGTGATATTGATATATGTCAATTATTGAATTATTTTCAATGTATCGCAAAAAAAAGTTGTCATAATTGATTCTATGTCATAAAAAATATACAACTTTGCCGGATATTTCAGAATCCGGATATGCGTTACCTGCGAATAGCCACTAATCTCTTACGAAGACTAATCCTTATAGGATGGGCTTTTGCCGTGGTATGGATTTATGTAGGCAACCTTGTAAACTTCCATCAGCACCGGATCTGGGGCAAGCAACTTATCCCTGTTGCATGTTATTCAACACGCGCAAAGGAGAAAGATGGACTTCTCATAGTTAAAAAGGATTCTGATTCCAGACTTTCACTGCCCGGACAACATTTCGATTTTACCACTCCTGACCAGGAACTGACCGAATCGCCTTTTGTTGAAATAATTTCGTTTTATTCCCCTCTTTCCAATGCGCCTGTTCTCCAACAGGCCTTTGTGGCCTTATCATTCAGGGGCCCACCTGCCGCTTAATTCCTGATTGCCGTTTCTCCTGATTCACAAAAGTGTATTTTGTGCATTTTCCTGTATATTCCATTATACAGACTCCGGAAATTAACTATAAAGCTTGGCATTCCAAACACCAGGAAATTTCAATTAAAACATTCCATACGAAATGAAGAGCAAACTTTACACATTTGTTGCCATACTGGCGACAACATTGGCAGGAGTATTTCCTGTTCTCGCCCAGAAGGCTGGTCCTGTAACCGATACCATTTACATGGGTGCAGGGTATAATAATGAGGTATATTACAGCCTCTCAACAAACTACAGAGCTGCTGTCGACCATAAACAGTGGGATATTGCATTCCGTACTTCACGCATGTCGGCCAGCATACTTACTAACGATGCAGCCAATAACAACCCTATAGGCCTCCTGGGTGTTGAATTGTATACCTATCCGAAATCGGACACAAGCGGATGGGCTACTGTTGATACCAGTGGATTGTCGCATTGGAAAAATATGGTTAACTCAACCACTGATTGGGAAGAAGGCGCATTCTGCCGGAACCAGAAAGGACACCCTGATTATGGCTGGGGTAAATACAATGCTGCATCGCACAATGTAGTTGGCGATTCGCTCTTTATTATCCGCCTGCGCGACGGATCGTACCGGAAACTCTGGATAAAGATTAAATATTCCGCACAGAATATTTATGAATTCAGGTATGCAAATCTCGATGGATCGAAACCCAGCATAATTACTCTCGACTGTGCCCCATACGAATCTAAAAATTTCGTAGGATTTTCAATGATTACCAACCAGGCAGTTGATTTCGAGCCTGTAGCTTCGCCGGCCTGGGATTTGTTGTTTGCTAGATATATGTATACTTTCCCTGATAAGTCTCTATACCTTGTTGCCGGCGTACTGAGTAATTATAAGGTAAAAGTTGATGTTCATAAAAAAGTCGCTCCCAATTACCGATTATGGAATGTTGCCACTATGGATTCAACCCGCTCGCCAATAGGCTGGGACTGGAAAACCTTTAATGGAAGTACTTATGTTGTTGAAGATTCATTAGTGTATTTTGTCCAGGATCTGAATAAGAATATACATCGCCTTGTTTTTCTCGATTTTGCGGGTAGTTCAACCGGCCGTATTATTTTGCAGAAGGAACTGATATCGGCTAAAGGAGTTGAAGACTTCGACAAATCTGGTTTTAACATTGCCGTTTATCCAAATCCTGTCCGAGACGTTTTGAACCTGATTATGAACCCCGGCAATTCGAAAGTTGCGTTGGTTGAACTGTTTGATATATCCGGAAAGACTTTATTTCGCCAGCAATACAACCTGCAGGTCGAAACTCTGTCGACACTCAGGATACCGGTGAGCGGAATAAAAGCAGGAACTTATGTTCTTCGGGTTAATGCCGGGGTAAACGTAATTTCACGCAAAGTGATAATACAGAATTAGGGATGATATGTTTGTTTGCGCTTGATTAACTGGGTCTGAGGTAAATTCAGCTGACCGGATATCAACCGGTCAGCCGTTTACTTCAATAACAAGCAGCCATACCAGCATCCCGTTCATAAAAATATGTAAATACTTATTTAATGTTGATAGTTTGTTTAATTGATTAGTAGGGCTAATGGCAATGCTGCCTGTCCGGGAGTGGTTCCCCGGCAGATAGTTTGCCGGATTAAATTCTTTCAAAACTTAAGTATTTACGAATTCATTAAATGGTAAGTAAATAATGATTAAAAGTTTGTTTATCAGGTTAATAGGGTCGATAGTTTTGCTGCTGGCCGTTGGTGTGTCCTTCGGTCAGCAGGCAACTATCAGGGTGATTGATGCCAAAACAAAGGACGCTGTCCCTTATGCCAGCGTTTGCCTTGCCGGGGTAAAAACCGGGGGTTTAAAATGTGCGATTACTGATGTACAGGGCCAGGTGCCTTTTTCAGGTAAGGAAAACTGTAAGATAACGGTTTCCTTTATCGGTTACGAGACGCTTACGGATACTGTTAAGGCCGGGGTGAACTCTACATTAATGCTAATACCGGCAGTATTGAATATGAGTGAAGTTGTGATTACAGCACAGCTTACTCCTGAAAAAGCCGACAGGTCAATTTATAAGGTTAGTGTTATCAATAGCCGGCAGATAGAGTTAAAATCGGCCAATAACCTTACCGACCTGCTCAATTCCGAAAGCAATATGAAGGTTTCGCAGGGCGGTGTTTTGGGCACCAGCCTGAGCTTGCAGGGCTTATCAGGCGAGAATGTGAAATTTCTTGTCGACGGCGTCCCCATTGTTGGCCGTTTAAACGGGAACATCGACCTGAACCAGCTCAATCTTTATAATGTCGACCATATCGAGATCATCGAAGGACCTATGTCGGTAATATACGGCAGCAATGCCATTGCAGGTGTTGTAAACATTATAACCAAAGAGAATAAAAGCGCGGCCTTAACTGCTTTTGCGAGTGCTTACCTCGAATCGGTAGGGGTGTATAATTTTAATGCCGGTTCATCGGTTCACCGAAAGAACAGCAACTTTTCGCTCAACCTTTCCCGCAATTTCTTCGATGGCTACACAACAGCCGATTCAGTGCGGTCGATGCAGTGGAAACCTAAGAGGCAGTATAATGCCGATGCATACTATCTGTATTCGGGTAAAAAAACACGTGTAAAACTATCCTTCCAATTCTTTGACGAAATGCTGCAGGATAAAGGCAATTTGCTGAAGCCTTATTACGAAACAGCCATTGATAATTATTTCCATACCCGGCGCCAGACATCGAAGATTGAATCATCATATACTATATCCGATAAAAGGCAGTTCAGCGTAGTCGGAGCTTATTCAACCTATGTCCGCAAACGTGATGTTTATCAAAATGACCTTACACTGCCCGAACAAAAACTGGCCGGAGGCGATACTACTTCGGTAGGAAGTTTCCTGCTCAGAGCATGGTATAACAGGAATTACCCCGAGCAGAAATTAAATTACCAGGTTGGATTCGATGGCAACCTCGAACGTAATGCCGGCGAACGGATCGAAGGCGGATCGCAACAGATTGGCGATTATGCAGGATTCGTAAGCATGAAATACGATCCCATTAAAGTTTTATCGCTCCAGCCAGGTGCAAGGTTCATTTATAATACCAAGTACAATGCTCCGGTGGTATATTCGCTCAATGTAAAATATAGCCTTACTCCCAATTCTTCGGTACGTGCCACATACGCGCGCGGGTTCAGGGCGCCATCCATCAAAGAACTTTACCTCGATTTTGTTGACGTTAACCATAACCTTCATGGTAACCCCGACCTGCAGGCCGAGTCGTCGCATAACGTGAACCTCAATTTCAGTTATAACCGCGAAATCACGAAAGCTTTTGTGAATACCGAGTTGGGTTTGTTTTACAATTATGTTAATAATATGATCTGGTTGTTCCAGGTTGGGAATGATATTACGACATATACATATGGCAATATATCCAAATTTATCTCACAGGGCGCACAATTGAATGCAACGGTTAGCTTTTATCCCAAACTTACACTTAAAGCCGGGATTTCGCATGTCGGCCGTAAGTTCCCTGAAAATACAGCCGACTCTACTGATACCAGATTCCATTACAGCAACGACCTTAATGCAATGCTTACCTATAACTTTGAAAAACTTGGAGCTTCATTAACAGCCAATTACAAGTATACAGGTCGTTTCCCCCAGTTAACTCCCGATGGAACCTTCGCGGGAGACTACATCCAGGGTTATTCGAATCTGGATGTAAGTGTGATAAAGAATTTCTTGCAGAACCGTTTCTCTGTTTCGGTAGGAGGGAAGAACCTGTTTGATGTAAAAGATGTTCAGGCTGGAATCGTAAACAGCGGCGCCCACAGCAGCAGCAGCGACGGAGCTTCGCGCGTTGCCTGGGGACGGACTGTATTTTTGAAACTGACATATAATTTTAAGAAAATCTGATGTTACGAATTATTCCTTTTACCTGCTTTATATTGCTTACTGTACTGGCGACATCCTGTTTTAAGGAGGATGATCTCATTTCACCGCACGTGCCCGGAAATTACATAACCGATACGATTCCACTTACCGATACCTATAAATACCAGGTTTTCTACAGCCTCAGTGATAGCAATGCTGTTGGTACTCATCTTAAAGATAACTGGGACTTAGGTTTCGAAGCTTTGCCGCTGGGTTGGAGAGTAATATTGAATTCAAGCTGTTTTATGAAATCGGCTTATTTGAATGGACAGCAATTCGGATCGGCAGTTGATACTGCTGGCGCAGTATGGCAGTTCAATCCTTCCGACGGAACAGCTGATTCGCTCGCAATTGGTAATTGGTTTACAGTTACAGGAAGTGATACAGTTGGGTTAAACCGCCTTCTGGTTATCGACCGGGGCATCGTTTTTAACGGGAATCCCAGAGGATTTTGCCAATTAGTAGTTGACCGGCTTACAAATGGAATTTATTATTTTCGTATCGCCGAACTTAACGGGTCAAATCCGCGTTCGTTCTCAATAGCGAAAAACCAGAATGTAAACCATGTGCTTTTCTCGATAAGTAACCCTTCAACAGTAATATCTGAACCTTTACGCTCATCATGGGACCTGCAATTTACGCAGTATACTACACTGCTGTATACCGATGCAGGTGCACCGTATCCATACCTGGTTACCGGAGTATTAATAAATCCATTAATTGTTGAAGTCGCAGTTGATTCCCTAACTCCATTCAGCAACGTTGATTTCGAACTGGCACAAAAAATGGATTTCTCGAAAAATTCCGACAGGATTGGTTACCACTGGAAAAGATACGATTTCGATGCCGGCTCCTATACAGTAAACCCCGATATAGTTTATGTTGTCCGCGACACCAAGGGATTTCTGTATAAATTCCGTTTTATAGGTTTTTATAAATTCCGGAATAATAAACTCGAAAAAGGATACCCTTCATTCGAATATCAGAAGTTGTAAATGAATAATATGCGGCACAAAACGCATCCGGATTTTACCGTTTAGCGAATTAGTAGTAAGTTTGCCGGCTCAAACAATTATAATGATGAAAAACAGTCTTCGTATTTTCCTGCTTGCAGGATTAATAATTTTCTCAAAGTCATTACTGGCTCAGTTTAGTGCTGAAATAACTGCTTCCGACCTGAAGAAAGAGATCGGCTACCTGGCTTCCGATTCATTAAAAGGGCGTAAACCAGGCACTCCCGGTGATACTTCAGCTGCAGCCTATATACGCGATTGTTTCAATAAAGCCGGCATAAAATTACTTTTCGACAAAGGTTTCCAGAAATTCGAAGTTGTGGCTGATGTTAAAGCCGGAACTAATAATTCATTTGCATTTGCCGGCAGTGGTGATCTTATACCTGGAACCGATTTTACCCCCCTGTCGTTTTCGGCAACCGCTTCTGCAACTGCTGGGGTTGTTTTCGCAGGGTATGGATTTGAACTCAACCTCGATTCGCTAAAATGGAACGATTATAAAAACCTGGATGTTAAAGGTAAATGGGTTATGATACTACGCGGTGACCCGGAACCGGATAAATCAAATAGCTTCTTCATTCCTTATGAGCAGGAACGCAGCAAAGTTTTGACCGCAAAAGACAAAGGTGCAGCCGGAGTTTTTCTGGTATCGCCTTCGGATATTGAAAAAAAGGATGTAATCATGCATCTTCAATACGATAAATCACCATCCGATGCAGGCTTGCCTGTATTCAGCATCACACGCGCTTTAGCCGATAAACTCCTGGCTTCGATGAATTACACCGTTGCTGCACTTGAAACGGAAATGAAGGACAACCATAAACCGGTTTCCTTGTTACTGGGAACTATTGTTAAAGCAAATGCAGAAATAATCAAGACTAAAGTAATTACACAAAATGTTGCCGGAATCATAACTGGAACCGACCCCGTTTTGAAAAACGAATACGTGATCATCGGAGCTCACTTTGATCATCTTGGAATGGGAGGCGAAGGAAGTGGGTCGCGTGCCCCTGAAACACCTGCTATTCATAACGGAGCCGATGATAATGCTTCGGGTACTGCCGGTGTAATTGAACTTGCACAGAAACTGGCTGCAAACCGTGATCAGCTCAAACGCAGTGTTGTGGTGGTAGCCTTTACCGGTGAAGAAATGGGACTGCTGGGATCAAAGGAATTTGTAAGCAAGCCTCCGGTCGACCTTAAAAAGGTTAATGCAATGGTCAACCTCGATATGATCGGCAGATTTAATAAAGAAACCAAGACCATTAGTATTAGTGGCACAGGTACTTCAACCGAAAGCGATTCTATTTTGAAAGTACTTGAGAAAAAACGTGATTTTAAAGTCACTCATTCCTCCGATGGTTATGGCCCTTCGGATCATGCATCGTTCTACAGTGAAAATATGCCTGTGTTCTACTTTACAACCGGGGTTCACGATCAATACCATACCCCGGCTGACGATGCTGACCTGATCGACTATGATGGCGAGGTTGCTGTCCTGGACCTGGTTTATGCACTGGTTAATAATGTGTCGAATGGTAAAAAACTTATTTTCCACGAAGCCGGTTCAAAACAGGGAACCAAGTACAGCCGCAATCTGAAAGTAACACTGGGTATTGTTCCCGATATGGTTTCAAGCGATAACGACGGTCTGCGGGTTGACGGTGTTCGTGCGGGCGGACCTGCCGATAAAGCCGGGATTGTGAAGGGTGATCGGATTGTTTCGATTGAAGGCCAGACTGTAACCAATATTTACGATTATATGGCACGTTTGGGTACCCTGAAACCCGGGCAGGTGGCAAGTGTCGAAATAGTAAGGAAAAACAAAAAGCAGGTTCTTATAGTGCAGTTCTAAATTCTGCATTCCAATCTCCTGATTTTTATATACTTAAACCTTGAGTCAGGATTTATCATACCTTAATCGCTTATGCTACATTATTTCACCCAGGATATTCTGATCAAATTCATGAAATTTGGAGCAGTTGGTGCTACCGGTGTGGTAG
>CAISRK010000418.1 GCA_903887815.1 uncultured Bacteroidales bacterium
ATTAAAACTGGTATCGTTCAGGTAATCTTTTCCTGAATTGCCGGTCAACATTCCAAGCATATTGTACTGCTTGTCGAGCTGTGACTTCAAATCAGTATAAAAATTTCCTGCATTGGTATATTTTACCTGGGTCGAGACCAGATCATAATTCAGGGCATCCCCATTCTTCACTTTTACACTAATCTGCTTTAAAGTGGATTGAAGCAATTTAATCTGTTCCTGCTGAACCGACAGACTTTTATTCAGGAAAATAATGGAATAATAAATCTGCGCAACCTGGTAGGCCAGAGTTATTTTAAAGCCTTCCAAATTGTCTTTCGAGATGTCCAGGTCACTTTTTGCTTTATTCAATAACGAATTGACTCGCAAATCAATCAATGGCTGGGCAAGGACAATGGAAGCATTGTAATTGTCAGCCGGCTGTATCCTTATTTCCTGGTTATGACCATTTCCGTCGGGAAAAAGTATGGCTGGTGTCGGATACTGTTTTCGGTATGAAAGATCGCCCATGGCTGTAGGGAAATAGGCTGTTTTTCCAAGGTCCACCTTCACTTCATTCAGGCTAACCAGATCATTCATTTCACCCACTTTTGGATATTTTTGGAAGGACTGTTCCACCAGCGTTTTTAGCTCTGCCGGAACTTTAAGTTCCTGTGCAGATATTTGATAAACCGAAAGGACGATTGTGAGTAATAAAAACAGGACTTTCATAGTGTGCAAAAATTAATTCAGTTTCTTAATATATTTTAAACTTCTTCAGCGGCTAACATTGTCAGCTTGTTTAGTTTGCGGTTTTTCCGGGCCAGCAGAATCAGCGGAAAGGCGAATAAAATAAAGATCGTAGCGTACAGAAAGGCATCGAGGTAACTCAGCAAAAAGGATTGTTTCATTATCGTAAGCTCGATTACCTGGTAGGTTTGTTTCTGTAAATTAGCTGCCAGCGGCAGTTTCGACTGCAGTCCCTGGTAAATCTGGTTATAGCGTTCGGTAAATTGAGCACTTCCGCTGTAGATGTTGCTGATCAGGTCGATCCGGTGAATGGCTACCCGGTGAGCGATATAATTGTTGATGATGGCAATTCCGAAAGATCCGCCCAACTGACGCATCATGTTGTTCAGGGCAACTCCCTGCGGAATGTCTTTGGGCTGCAATCCCGCAACTGCCATGGCATTCAGCGGAACAAAAAGGAAGGCGAGACCGGCCCCGCGTATCATCAAAGGCAGCGCAAAAAAACTTGAGCTTACATTCTGATCTGCCTGCGACATCAATATTCCGAAGCCCATCAGGGTTATAAATCCGAGGGTCACAAATAGTTGAGGTCGGATTCCATTTTGCAACATCTTACCTATAAAAGGCATCATGATTAGGGATAAAAAAGATGCTGGCAAAAGTGTGATGCCTGTTTCATAGGCTGTGTAACCTAAAACCCTTTGTAACATCAGTGGGAAAATAAACACCGAGGTAAACAGGATAAACCCGACAATAAATGTGAGCAATGTGGTAATTGCCAGGTTCCAGTCCTTCAAAATACGAAGGTTGACAACAGGCTCTTTCTGTTGCAGTTCCCACCAGATAAACGTGATCAGGCCAACCACCGCGACAACAGTTAGTCCGATGATCAACCTCGAATCGTACCAGTCTTCTGCTTCGCCCCGCTCAAGCACATATTGCAGGGCACCTACACCGATGGTAAGCAGGAAAATCCCCGACCAGTCGATACTGGGCTTGAAATGGGCGATAGCCCTTGGTGGTATAAAACGATAGGCAAGCATACTGGCTATGATTCCGAAGGGAACATTGATAAAGAAAATCAATGGCCAGGAATAACTGTCGATGATAATTCCACCAACTGTTGGTCCGAGTGTTGGTCCGAGCACCACGCCCATGCCGAATAATGCTGCTGCCATTCCCCGCTGTTTTCCTGTGAATGTCTCAAACAGAATGGCCTGTGAAGTAGAAAGCAGCGCACCTCCGCCCAATCCCTGGACAAATCGCCACAAAACTATTTCCCATAAAGTGGTTGAGGTGCCGCAAAGAACCGATGCTACGGTAAAAATTGCAATGGAAGCCATGTAATAGCGCAACCTGCCGAAATAAGCAGCCAGAAAACCCGTCATGGGAATAATGATCACATTGGCTATGGCATACGAAGTAATGACCC
>CAISRK010000419.1 GCA_903887815.1 uncultured Bacteroidales bacterium
AAAATCCAGGACATCTGTAAGGAATTTTTAACGGTTGCATACACCTACGGGTTTTCGAAAGAAGATGTGATCGCTGAACTAAAAAACAACAATCTTAACAACAATCTTAATCACAAACAATTATGAAAACGAAAAATCTTTTTAACTCGATTTCAACAACTGCATTAATCCTGGTATCTGCGATACTGGCAGTTTTGTTTTATTTAAAGTATCTCGACATTAAAATCTTTGTTGTACTGATCGTATTGACAGTACTTGTTACAAGCTCGATTAAAATTGCCGATCAATGGGAAAAAGCAGTTTTGCTGCGTATGGGGAAATATATTGGTTTAAAAGGGCCAGGCATATTTTTTATTGTACCGGTTATCGATAATGTGATGGACTATATCGATCAAAGGGTAAGGGTGACTGATTTCAAGGCAGATCAAACTTTAACCAAGGACACTGTGCCCGTGAATGTGGTTGCTACTTTATACTGGACTGTGTGGGATGTCGAAAAAGCAGCTCTCGAGGTGCAGGATTACATGACTGCCGTTCAATACATTGCTCAAACTGGTTTGAGAGACATTATCGGGCGGCACGAATTGGCCGATTTGCTTCAGGACAGGGTGAAAATTGCCGAAGACCTTCAGAAATTACTTGATGAGAATACAAATCCGTGGGGGATAACCTGTCAGACTGTGGGTATAAAAGATATTACCATTCCTCAGGGTTTGTCAGATGCCATGAGCAAACAAGCCCAGGCCGAAAGGGAGCGCAAAGCCCGGGTTATCCTTGGGACAGCCGAAACCGAAATAGCCGAAAAGTTTGCCAAAGCAAGCGAATCGTACCTGAGTAATCCAGTAGCCCTTCAGTTAAGAGCCATGAACCTTATCGGTGAAGGTTTGAAAATAGGTTCGATGATAATAGTACCCAGTTCTGCACTCGATACGATGAACCTTGGCGGGATAAGCGGAATAACATCTCTGTCAAAATTAAATATAACGGATCCAATACCACAATAATCCTGTTTGTTACAACTGAGCATCCCGGGTCCTAAACCCGGGATTTTTTGCCCGGGCAACATTGTATTCATGTTTCCAAGCGGTTATATTTCCTAATTCGATCAGGAACCGGCTGAATTACTGCCAAATATTGCTTTGTAACCTCTCTTAAGATTTTTAAGAATAATCTCTTTTGTTCCAGTTCGAGAATTAAACGGCTTTTTTCTTAATTATCGGCTATTGCAATTTTTCGGGTGGCTATCGGGTTGTTGTGTTCCCTTATGCTTACAATATAGAGTCCTGCAGGTAAATTGCCCCTGTAAAGAATAATGGACTTACCTGAAATATTTTTTAGTTGCTGCACCCTCCGCCCGAATGAATCAAACAGGGTAAGGGCTGCATCATTCAGCATTAAGGTTGAGTGGAGAACAGTCTGTGTAACCCATGGGTTTGGTTCAATGGATATAGCACCTTCAATTAACTTCTTTTCACCGGAAAGCGAAAGGAAACTCATTGAGATTTTTGACACAAAACTTCCTAAAGTGATACCGCCACCGGTTCCGGCATAAAAATAGTTATTCAGTGCAGTCACCGAATAGAAAGATACATTTCCTTCCACTGCATTGGGTATCACGTTCCAGGTCAACCCATTGTCGGTAGTGTAAAAGGCACTTGCATAGGTTCCGGCAACAATATACCCGTTATTGGCTGAGATGCAGGTAACAACTGAATTTGTGGGTAAGCCGGTGGCGGTATTCCAGGTATTACAATGATCCTGAGAGGTATAAATCCCATTCGTGGTGCCGGCCAGAATATTGCCGTCGATTACCAGTAATGATTTTACAGGGACAACAGGATTGGTGGCATTACCCGGCCTGGTCCAGGCAGCCCCGTTATCGGAACTAACATACACTCCTGAATCGGTTGCGGCAAGTAATTGGTTTCCATCAACAGCGAGCGCATTAACTGACAGGTTATCCGGTATGCCGTTATGCATTGGCAACCAGCCTGCAGCGGTTAAAGCTTTTCGATATATTCCATTTCCGGGGCCATGCCCAATTCCGGCAAAGAGATAATTATCCTTAACCTTCACGGCATAAACAAAATCATTTAAATCCAAATTTAGATCCAGTGATGTCCAGTTCCCGCCGCCGTTGTTTGATATATATACCTCACCAAATGCACCGGCATAGAGACTGTCCTTCTCATTAGTAAGCGAGAAAATATATCCCCCCCCGAACTGTATTCCAGTATTCACAGCATTCCAGGTACCGCCTTCGTCGTGGCTCATATACACGCCACCTCCCGCCAGCCCGGCATACAATTTCGTATTTACCGTTATAAATGAAATGGCCGGATTGGTAAAGGAATAAAGATTTTGCCATTGTGCAACGGAAACTCCTGCAATCGACAGGAAGGCACATAATAAAAATGTTGCTTTCATGGTCTGACAAACAAACATTTAACAAAAGTAAAACGCAGTTAGTGGCAAATGTAAAAAAGTGCTATATGTGAGACACATTAAAGGGAATTTACCACTACAAGGTGTTGAAAAATAGTTTGATGAAGATAAATTGAAGCAGGAATAACAGGCTATTCAGCGATTCAGGACAGATTTAAATAATTAACTTTACTTCTTTCAGATCACAGGTAAGTTGTTCTCCCTCCCGGGTTTCGAGAAGTAACTGGCCGTAGGGATTGGTCCCGGTAATCATGGCTATTAATTCTGAGCCTCTTACTTCGTACTTCTGCCACTCCAATCTCCTGTAAAGTGCTGCTTGATAAGCTGTTTCGATTTCGCTAAAAGTGCCTGGCATTACCTGTCTGTATCTCCTGAAAATCGATATAAGGAGTTTCGACAATACAACATCAAGATTGTAATTAATTCCTGTGGCCATTTTCATGGAAACGGGGTTTGGAACATTTCCAGTAAAAAGGGTCTGGTTCACATTGAGCCCGATTCCAACCACCACATAATCAAGTGTATTACCGATAACTGAGTTCTGTATTAATATACCGCAGGCCTTTTTATCTCCAACGTAAATGTCATTCGGCCATTTTATTGATATAGTTTCGCCGGGCAATTCACAGGAGAGGAAATCGTGTATGCCCAGCGAGATAGCTTTGTTAAGAATAAACTGCTTGTCGGCTGCAAACTCGGGATAGAGTATAAGGCTGAAGGTGAGGTTTTTCCCTCTTTCGCTTTCCCAGCTGTTTGTGTCGGTACCCCTGCCACTCGTCTGGTAGTCGGCCCTGATCACACATCCTTCAGCAGGGCGTTGCTGTGCAATCAGCTCAATTGCGTAATTGTTTGTTGAGCCGGTTTCCGGCAACTGGATAATTGAACTTTGCAACATTTTACGAATAAATGGTTTTAACTTCTTTTAGGAACAAATGTAAAACAATATTTGACCTTGTGCGTTCAACAGTGGTTCGCGATGTGACAAATTGTCGTGTTTGCAAAAAGGGACTGAAGTTTGATAAAGTTAATGCACTGTTTACAAAAGGGCTTTTGGGATAAATCCGTACCTTTGCAGGCAGAAAAGCCTGTGAATTAATTTATTCGCAACACTTCAGCAGCGGTACAGGCAAATTATCCACTGCCGGGTTTTAGGGATTACAGTAAAATACCTGATCACTGGCCTGAAAAAGTAAAGAAATTAAACAAACATAGATGGCAAAACGTATTAAAAGTGAAACTTCGGGAATGCTTGCTGACATTATAGTTAATGGAATGCAGGAAAAACTCGGAATAAACATAGTAAAACTTAACCTCTCAGGAATTCCGAATTCGATAACCGATTATTTCGTTATTTGCCATGGCTCATCCCGTTCGCAGGTAGATGCAATTGCCGACTCGGTGCAATGGGAAGTTAAAAAAGCGATCGGGGAATTACCATCGCACAAAGAAGGTTTCGAAAATTGCGAATGGATATTACTCGATTATTTTGATGTGGTTGTGCATATTTTTGAAGCCGAAGCCAGGGATTTCTATCAACTCGAAAAACTTTGGGCCGATGCTCCGCGGGAGGATGTGAAACCTGTTGAACAACCATCAAAAACTGCCGCTAAACCGGCTGTGAAACCTGTTCTGAAGAGGGTTTCAAAAAAAAAATAACTAACGATATTTTGTAAAATGAGCGAAGATCAAAATTATAATAAGGGGGGAAAACCAC